>NZ_KB944500.1:0-662 GCF_000389805.1 Cupriavidus sp. GA3-3 | reverse complement strand
GCGCCGCGTCCGGCCCAGCCGGCGGCGCGCAGGCCGGCCCCGACCGCAGCCCCTTCACCGGCTCCGGCGCCGCGGCCGGCGCAGTCCCTGCGCGGCACGGTCGTCAGCAGCCCGTTCCGCCAGCCGCAGCCGCTGGTGCGTTCGGCGATTACGACGCTGCCCGAGGCTTCCGGCAAGAGCATCGCCGCGGCCGCTGCTTCAGTCACCGTAGCTGCCGCCGTATCCGCGCCGGCCGAAGCCGCCGCCGCTGCGCCGGCGCCCACTGGCGCCACGCAAGCCGTGGCCGCTCCCGCGCAGCCGGTTACCAGCCCGGAAGCTGAGGTAGTGGCAGTGCCCGAAGCGCCTGCCATGGAACCAGTGTCCGCAGGCACCGATATCGTTGGCGATATTGCGCCGGAAGCCGTGCCGGCCGAAGCCGACGAAGCCACGCTTGCCGCGATCCGGCAGGAAGCCCTTGACCTGCTGGCCGAGTTGCAGGCACTGGCCGGCAAGCCGGTAGTGCCGCAAGCGGCTGCGCCGCAACCGCAACAACTGGACGCGGCTGTGCCGGATTCGGCGCCGGACATTGCCGGCGACGCAGAACCGCAAGCACTGGCTACTGTCACCCTGCCAGCCGAAGCCGAAGCCGAAGCCGAAGCCGAAGCCGAAGCCGAAGCCGAAGC
>NZ_KB944499.1:0-39680 GCF_000389805.1 Cupriavidus sp. GA3-3 | reverse complement strand
CAGCGGCGCGCGGCGGCAGCTGGCGCGCCTGCACTGTGCGTTGCGTGGCGCGCACCGCGCGTGCAACCGCGCGTGCCGCGGGGGCGCCGCTGGTGCGGGTGGCCGTTCGCACCGCCTGGGCCACGCCGCGCACCGCGGCGCGACGCACGGCGGGCGCGGCGCGCGCGACCGAGGGGAGGGCGCGGCGGAGTACCATGCCGGCCAGCACCGGCGCGGCGGCGTCGATCGCATCCTCGTCGAGTCCATCCACCAGTTCGTCGAAGGTCTCATACTCGTCGGCGCCGTCGGCGAGCATGCGCCCGGCCACATTGGCGATGCGCCCGATCAACTGTGCTTGTGGAAGAGGAATCATGCTGGCGATCGGTCCCACCACACGCGCGGCCTGCCCAATGCCTTGCCCCACGCGGCGCGCGACATTGACCGCGCCGCTCGCCATGCGCCGCAGGCGGCGGAAGAACTCGTCGGCGTCACCGGCTTCCATGGCATCGGCCACGGCGTCCTCCATGCCGTCCAGTTCGTCGTAGGCGGCCTCGTATTCGTCGACGGAGTCGATGCCGTCCACGTCCTCGTAGGTATCGCCCTCGTCCTCGCCTTCGTCATACTGGGTCGCGCCGCCTGCGAGCACGCGGCCGACGAAGTTGTCCTCGCCTTCATCCCATTCGTCGTAGCTGTCGTTGCCCTCGTCGGATTCGTCGTACCCGTCGTCGTGCATCAGGTCCATCGCGCTGCCTCGAGTGGGGCCCTCGGCGGCTTCATCCATCAGCTCGTCCATTACATCGGCCTCGAATCGGTCCATGGTGTGCTCCTTGGTGTGCGGCTCAAGTTGATTGGCTCAGCGGGGTGCGACCGTCAGCGTCACAGGTCCGCCGAAGTGGAAGGTCCGGGGTCTTCTCGGCCGGATGGTGCGCACGCCGCGGCCGATGCCTGTGGGGCGGGCCATCGGCCCAGGGGGAGCGGGTTGCGCCAGGCGATCGAGCATGCGGGGATTGGCGACGACGCGGCGCGCGGCCTGGGGCAGCCCACGGTGCAGCGCCCGCGCGGCCTGGTTCGGCGGTTGCTGGCGTTGGCGTGCGACGCGGGTGGCGGCGCGCGCCAGCGGTGCCAGGGCGCGTGTGGCCCCGGGTCCGCCTGCGCGCACCAGTTCGCGTGCCGCGCTGGCGACGCCGCGCACGAGTTGCCGCCGGCCCGCGGCCGATAGTTGCGCCACATTTGACAGGCCGAGTCCGCGCGCGGCGGCTCGCGTGGCGAGCGCCACCGCTGCGGGCAGGGCCTCGTCGATGCCGTCGTTGGCATAGAGATCGATCATCGCGTCCATGCCCTGGCTCGCGCTGGCCTGCGAGGCGAGCAGTTGGCTGATCTGCGCGAGCATGTCCTGAGTGCCGCCGCCAAGGGTGCCGAGGGCGCCCGCCTGCCGGCGCGCCTGGCGCGCCGCGTGGCTGACGTCCCCGGCAAGGCGGCCAGCGGTTTGCAGGCCGCGCGCAAGGTTCGGCGCGCCCAGCATGCGCGCAAGGGCGGCCGCCGCGTTGGCGGTGGGGGAAGCAGCCTGCGCCACCCGGCCCACCTGTCCCGCCACGCGGCCCGCCCTTCGTGCGACGCCCTGCATGCGTCCGGCCTGGCGGCTTATCACCCCGGCCGCGCGGCCGAGGCCGCCCAGCAGGCGGCCGAGAAATTCGTCGTCGTCGGCGGCGTCGAGGCCGTCGGCTACTTCTTCCTCGAAGGCGTTCCATACGGCCATCTGGTCGATGTGGTCGCCGATGTCGGTGTCTTGCGCGGCCGCCATATCGGCCGAATCTGTCTCGTCCGTGAAAGCATCGTCGCCCCCGTCCTCGTCAAACGGGGACGCGGTCCGCGCCAAGCCCGATTGCAGCGCGGCATGATCGGCGGCGTCGTCGGCCGTGTCGCCGTAGTCCGTGCTACTGGCGTATTCGTCCAAACTGAGGTCTTCCATCAGGTCATTGTCGAATTGGTCGCTCATCGCATGCCTCCACGCGGCCGTGTGTCATGCCGCTGTCATGGCCACTCTAGATGCGGCGAGGTGCCCGCCGCATCGCCCGATGCCTCTGGCACGGCGGGATTCGCGCGACCGGCCGGGCGCGACAGGACCGGCGCATCGGGGTACGGCACAACGGGCCCGCAAGGCGGGGCGTGCCGCCTTGCCGTAGCCGGAATGGGGTAGCCTGCTTGCGCTCTCGCTTTTTCCTTGCAAAGTCACCGGCCATATGCCAAAACAAAGAAGTTTCGAGCGGCCTGTGTCAGGGAAAAGTGCAGCGGGGGCACTGCAGCCTGACTCAGGGGAACGCTGTCAGCGCGCATGGATACGAATGCGGACTCGAAGCCGGCAGTTGAGCTGTGCCGTCATGCGGGCATCCGGCGTGCCGTTCGCTCGTCGTCGTGTTGCCAGGCGGAACGACAAGAAGGAAAAACCATGCTTCACAGATTCCGCCGGGGCGCGCTGCTGGCACCGTACAGCGCATTAGGGGATTCGCCCACGGCCGGGTACGGGGCGGCGGCAATCCGGTCGGGCAGTTGGGGGAGAGAGGTCTGCGAGGTCGAACTGGGCGGCCGGCGATGTCGGTTGCTGCAGGTAGGCGGCCTGCGTGCGCCACGCGGGGGGGCGTACGGGGAAGGCGAGATTACCCAGTTCGAGTTCGAGGGGAACTATTACGCCCTGATCGCTGATCCGGTGGCCGTGCCGGCGGCCGCGCCGCTGCCGGCCGGCGAGCCGCGTCCCGCCGTCCCCGATGTGCGAAGCGTGTTGACCGTGCGCGAACTGCAGATCGTGCAACTCGTCTGCATGGGCTATTTGACTAAGCAGATCGCGGGCCGGCTTCATATCAGCGAATTTACCGTCCGCTCGTATCTCAAGACGATCTACTGCAAACTCGGTGTCCGATCGCGCGCGGCGATGGTGTTCTGCTATATGCAGGCATGCGCTGGAGGCGCGGACGGCGCCCAAACCTGACAGCGGTCCGGTATCGGCTAACCGGAAGGAACGACACGATTTTTCAGGCAGACATCGACGGGTGCACGAAAGACTGCATTCACAGGAACCCGATCGAGAACCAAGGCACCAGTGTCAGCAGCAGCAAAGCCACCAGCAGCGCCGCCATGTGCGGCCAGACCCGCGGCATGGCCACGTCAGGCGAGACCCGCCCGATGGCGCAAGCCGCGTAGAAGCCGACGCCGAACGGTGGCGCAAACAGGCCCAGGCCCATGGCGAAGATCACCACCATGGCGTAGTGGACTTCATGCACGCCGACGATCTTTGCGATCGGGAACAGAAGCGGGCCGAACAGCACTATGGCCGGGATGCCTTCAAGCAGGCTGCCGAGCAGGACGAATGCCAGCGCCGACACCAGCAGGAATCCGGTCTTGCCGCCCGGCACGGCGGACATGATCTTCACCAGGTCGTCGGCGAAGCCCGATTGCGTCAGCGCCCACGCCATTGTGGTGGCGCAGCCGACGATCAGCAGGATCGCGCCGGACAGCGCAGCGGTATCGACCAGCATCGGGTAGATGCTGCGCCAGTGGAAGCGCCGGTAGACGAAGATGCCGGCGAGCACTGCGTAGAAGATGCCGATGGTGGACACTTCGGTCGCGGTGGCCACGCTTTCCACTACCGCGGTGCGGATGATCACGGGCAAGGCCAGGGCCGGCAGGGCCACCAGCAGCGATTTCACGATCACGGCGCGCGTAGGGCGTACCACCGTGCTCATGTCTTCCTTGCGCGTCTGGAACCAGACTACGCAGGCCATCATGACCAGGCCCACGGCCGCAGGCATCAGGCCGCCGATGAAGAGCGAGGTGATCGACACACCGGTGACCGATCCCACCGTGATCAGCACGATGCTGGGCGGGATCGTTTCGGACATCGCGCCGGACGCCGACAACAATCCGATCAGGTCACCGTCCCTGGCGCCGCGCTGCTTCATTTCCGGGAACAGCGCGGGCGCGACCGCTGCCATGTCGGCTGCCTTTGCGCCGGAGATGCCGGACACGATATACATCGCGCCGAGCAGCACGTACTGCAGGCCGCCGCGCACATGCCCGATCAGGTTGGCGAGGAAACTGATCATGGCGCGCGCCAGTCCGGTCATCTCGATCAGCGCGCCCAGGAAGACAAAGAGCGGCACGGCGAGCAGGATCAGGTGCGACATGCCTTCCTGCATGCGGTTCGGGACGATCGACAGCGGGGTCGTGGTGGTGAAGGCCAGGTAGCACATGGTGGCCAGGCCGAAGGCAAAGGCGATCGGCACGCCAATGGCGACGCATACCACCAGCACCAGCAGGAAGAAGATCACCAGGTTGATGTTGCCGAGTTCTGCCAGCACCGGGGACAAGGCCCACAAGATTGCCCCGATTACGCCTACCGCCACGCCGCTGACGAGAACCCGTTTACAGTCGGCCTGCGCGACCAGCCGGATGACGGCCGTCGCCAGCATCAGCAGCGCGCCGGCGAGCACCGCCGCGGAGCGATAGCCCTCGCTGATCTCCAGCGTTGGCGACGAGACTTCGATGTGTTCACTCAGGTGCTCGTAGGCCGGCCAGACCAGCATCAGCAGGAACGCCACCACCAGCCACATGCCAAAGGCATCGAGCCACGCGCGCCTGCCCGGCGCCAGGTCCTTGATGAAGGTGGTCAGCTGCATATGCGCGCTGCGCTGCAGCGCAATGATGGCGCCCAGCATCGCCAGCCAGAGGAACAGGATGCTGGCCAGTTCATCGGTCCAGGGGATCGGCGCATGCAGGACATAGCGCGCGAAGGCGCCACCGCCCAGGATGGCGATCTCGGCAAGCACGATCAGCGCGGCCGGAATCTCCACGACCCAGCGCATGGCGCGGCCCCACACGGCAAGGGCGGCGCCTGGTTCCTGCGGTGCGCCAGCGAAGGTTTCGGCAGTGTGCTCCATCGTCGTGTCTCCATTCGGCACGCGCTGAGGCGCGGCTTCTCGTTCAGTCTGGTGGTATGGCGTCAGGCCAGGCGGCCCGCGTATTTCTCGAGCTTGGCCCAGGCTTCCTCGCCGTACTTCTTCTTCCACTCGGTGTAGAAGCCCGCGCTTTGCAGCAACTGGCGGAAGGGCGCGGGATCGGGCCGGTTCAGCGCGATGCCGAGCTTGCCCAGTTCCGCCTGCGCATCGACATTCAGCCTGGCGATGTCTTCGCGCTGGCGCAGCGCCGCGCTGTCGAAATGGGTGGCGATGGTCGCCTGCACTTCCTTGGGCAGCGCCTGGAATTTCCTGGCGTTGCCGAAGATGAAGTGGCCATCCCAGGTATGCGCGGTAAGCGAGCAGAACTTCTGGACTTCGTACAGCTTGGCGCTGCGGATCAGGGCGAGCGGGTTTTCCTGGCCGTCCACCACCCGCGTCTGCAGCGCGGAGTAGAGCTCGCCGAACGGAATGGCGGTCGGCGCGGCGCCAAGCGCCTTGAACATCGAGATCCAGAGCGGGATGCCGGGAACGCGGATCTTGAAGCCCTTCAGGTCCGCAGGGGTCTGAACCGGCCGGCTGGCCGAGGTGATATTGCGGTAGCCGTTGTCCAGGCACTTTTCAAACACGTGCAGGTTGACCTTGCCCAGCGCTGCCCGCACGTGCGCGCCGACGTCGCCATCCATGGCCGCCCAGACCGTGGCGTAGTCCTTGAAGGCAAAGGCGACACCGTTGATGCCGGCGGTCGGCACCAGCGTCTGCAGGTTGGTGCCGGCAGTGGACATGAAATCCATGGCTCCGGCGCGGGTCTGCGAGATCATGTCGGGCTCGCTGCCCAACTGGCTGGCGGGATACACCTGGAGATCCACCTTGCCGCCGGTGTCCTTGCGGATGGCCTCCGCGGCTTCCTTGATGCGCAGTGTGCCCGGATGGTCCGCAGGAAACGCCGTGCCGTACTTGAGCCGGATGCCGGCGCCCTGGGCAAGGCCGTGGCGTACCGGCAATGCAAGCGCGAGACTGCCTGCGGCCAGGGCGCCGAACTGGCGGCGTGTCAGGGAGAAGGTCATGGTGATGTGTGCTCCTGTATTGAAAGATCTGGCGCCTTATTGGCGCGGCGGCATGGACAGCAATGCCGCCGCGCCGCGGTTTGCCAGTGCCGCCAGGTAAGCGGCAAGGCGGGCGGCAAGGGGCGCGGGCCACGGCGTGGTGCCAAAGACGGCGGCATGGCCGAGCGCCTGGCGCGCGGCATCGGCGTCGCAGCCTGCGCTGCGCAGGCGATCGGCCAATGCCGCGGCGCCGGGGTCGCTGATCGCAAGTACCTCGCCGCAGTCGCTGCGGCCGGTTCGCAGGTAATGCAGCCACATCGCCAGCGCACGCTCAAGGAATGGCCGTTCGACGCCCGCGCTGCAGCTTTCGCGCAAGGCGGGCAGCCAGCGCACGGGGATCTTCTGCGTGCCATCCGTCGCGATCTGTGCGGTCAGGTGGGCGAGGGCGGTATTCTCGAAGCGATGCAGCAGTTCGCGACAGTAGCGGTCGACGTCATAGCCTGGCGGCGCCGCAACAGTGGCGCGCAAGTCTTGCATTACGCCCCGCGCGAATGCGGCGGCAGCGGGATTCGCCATGACGTCTGCGATGCTGGAAAATCCGCCAAGCTGACCGGCATAGGCCATTGCCGAATGGGTGCCGTTGAGCAGGCGCAGCTTCATCGCCTGGTAAGGCCGGACATCGGTCGTCAGCAGCGCGCCACCGGCTTCCCATGCGGGCCGTGGTCCCGCGAAACGGTCTTCGATGACCCATTGCGTGAAGGGCTCGCACACGACGGCGGCTTCGTCGCGCACGCCGAGCAGCCGGCTGGCCAGGTCGAGCGATGCTGTGCTGGCGGCCGGCACGATCCGGTCGACCATTGAATTGGGCAGTGCGATCTCGTCCTCGATGCGCCGTGGCAGGTTTGGATCGGACAGTTCCGCGAACTGTGCAAGCAGCCGACGCAAGGTGTCGCCGTTGCCCGCCATGTTGTCGCAGCACACCACGCTGAGCGGGGCGCCGCGCGGCCGGCGGCGTATGCCCGCCGCAAGGATGCCGAGGGTGCTGCGGGGGCGCTCCGGGTTGGCCAGGTCGTGGCGGATGTCTTCATCGCCGAGGTCGAGCCCGGTCGTTGACGGGAGCTGGCTGTAACCCTTCTCGGTCACGGTGCTGGTGACGACGCTGACCGCCGGGTCAGCGATGGCGTCGATTACCTGCTTCAGGGCCTGTGGCGCATACAGCGACGCAACGACGGCACCGACGATCCGTGTGTGGCTGGCATCGCCATGACGCTCGGTGACCGAATAGAGATGGTCCTGGGCTTGCAGCGTGTTGCCCGTGGCGGGGCTGCGCAAGCTGACGCCGATGATTCCCCACCGGGTATCGCCCTGCGCCAGGGCGGCTTCGGTGTACAGCGCCTGGTGGGCGCGGTGGAATGCACCCAGACCCAGATGCACGATGCCCCGGCCCAGGCCGGAGCGATCGTAGCGAGGACGCTCGACCCCGGCACGCACCTTGAGAAGGGCTTCTTGTGAGAGGCGCTGATGGCGTGCTGCCGTGGCGGAAATGGGCTGCATATCGATATAGGATCACATTTCTCTGGTTACTGCCATGGTAGTGCGGCGGTGTTGTGCACTGTAGTCGCGAGTATTTGGCGAATCCATGCGGGTTTACGCCGAACGATTGGGAAAATGGCGACGTGCTACCATGGCAGTGACACTCAAATAACCGACCCCAAATGCGCGCCTCCCGTATCTCGCTTGTCCGCGAAAATTCCCAGGAAGCCTTCAATGCCGAAGAGGTCCTGACCCGTGCGCTGGCTGGATTCCAGCTGGAAAAGGACCGCTCCTACACCGCCCAGGTCCATGCGATGTTGCAGCGAGCCATCGTGCGCGGCACGCTGCCCCCGCGCATGGCGCTGTCGGAGGCGGCGATCTCCCAGGCAATCGAGGTCAGCCGCACGCCGGTACGTGAAGCGCTGGCCATGCTGGCAGACGAGCAGCTGGTGCTGATCTACCGGCAGGTCGGCACCATCGTTGCGCCGGTGCGCACTTCGCTGATCGAAGAGGGACGCTTCGTGCGCTGCACGCTGGAATGCGCCAATCACGTGCAGCTGGCGCTGTCCATCACGAGCGAGCAACTGGCGGAGTTCGGCAGCATCGTCGAGCGCCAGCGCGCCGCCGTCGCCGGCAACCAGACCGACTTGTTCTCGGAGCTGGATGAGCTGATGCACCGCAGGCTGTTCGAGTTTGCGGGCCGGCACAACGTCTGGGCCATGCTCGAGCCCATCAAGCGGCATTTCGACCGGGTGCGCTGGCTGCTGCTGGGCCGGGTGGCCGACCACGCCAGCCGCGCGCTGCAGGAGCACGAGCAGATGCTGGCGCAGATGGCGGCACGCGATGTCGCGGGCCTCGGGGCCAGCGTCGCTTCGCATATCAACCACATCACCGAGCACCTCCAGGCGTTGCGCAAGCAGGCGCCGGAGAGCTATTTCACTGACTGACCTCGCGGGGGAAGGCGACTTGAAGATCGAATCGGTACAAACCATTGTCACCTGTCCGGGGCGCAACTTTGTCACGGTCAAGGTGATGACGGATGAAGGCGTCCATGGCCTGGGCGATGCTACGCTCAACGGGCGGGAACTGGCGGTCCAGGCCTATCTGGACGAGCACGTGATTCCATGCCTGATCGGGCGCGATCCCCGCAACCTCGAGGACATCTGGCAATACCTGTATCGCGGCGCCTACTGGCGCCGCGGCCCGGTCACGATGACCGCCATCGCAGCCATCGACATGGCCTTGTGGGATATCAAGGGCAAGCTGGCCGGCATGCCGGTGTACCAGTTGCTGGGCGGCAGAAGCCGGTGGGGGCTGATGGTGTATGGCCATGCCAACGGGCGCGACCACGCCGAGGCCGTGGAGGCCGTGCAGCGTCATGTGGAGCAGGGCTACAAGGCCATCCGCGTGCAGTCCGGCGTGCCCGGCCTGGGCAAGGTGTATGGCGTGGGCAAGGGTGGCGGGCATTACGAGCCCGCCGAGAAAGGCCTGCCGTCGGAAGAGCCCTGGGATACTTCGCTCTACCTGCGCCATACGCCTGAACTGTTCCGCAAGGTGCGCGACGCCGTGGGTTTCGGGCCCCACCTGCTGCACGACGCCCACCATCGCCTGACGCCGATCGAGGCCGCGCGGCTCGGCAAGGCGCTAGAGCCCTTCAGCCTGTTCTGGCTGGAAGACGCCACGCCGGCAGAGAACCAGGAGGCGTTCCGGCTGATCCGCCAGCACACCACCACGCCGCTGGCCGTGGGGGAAGTCTTCAACTCGGTCTGGGACTGCAAGACGCTGATCAGCGAGCAACTGGTCGACTACATCCGCGCCACCATCGTGCACGCGGGCGGCATCACCCATGTGCGGCGCATCGCGGATTTTGCGGCCATGTACCAGGTGCGTACTGGGTTCCATGGGGCGACCGACCTGTCGCCGGTGTGCATGGCGGCCGCGGTCAACTTCGGGCTGTGGGCGCCCAACTTCGGCATCCAGGAACTGATGCCGCACAGCGAACTGACTGATGCGGTCTTTCCCCACAACTACCGCTTTGAAGACGGCTACCTGGTCATGGACGAGGTGCCGGGCCTTGGTGTCGATATCGACGAAGCACTGGCCGCAAAGTATCCCTACGAACGTGCCTACCTGCCGGTTGCGCGGCTGGCGGATGGCGCGATGTGGCACTGGTAGCCGGAGTTTCCGATGCTTAGCATTGTTGTCGAAGAACCCAACAGCATGGCCGTATGCGAGCGGCCAATGCCGGAGCCCGCTGCCGGCGAGGTGCGCGTACGCGTGCGCTATGCCGGCATCTGCGGTTCCGACCTGCATATCTTCCGCGGTCACAATCCGTTCGTGGCGTATCCGCGCGTCATCGGCCACGAGTTCGTCGGCACCATCGATGCCGTGGGTGCCGGGGTGGATGCGTCGCGCATCGGCCAGCGCGTGGTGGCGGATCCGGTCATCAGTTGCGGACAATGCCACGCATGCCGGATCGGCCGCCAGAACGTGTGCAGCCGGCTCCAGGTGATCGGGGTGCATCGCGACGGAGGCTTCAGCGAGTACGCCTGCGTGCCGGCCGGCAATGCCTATGTGATTCCGGACGGCATGCCCGAAGCCAGCGCTTCGGTGATCGAGCCGTTTGCCGTGGCTGCCAATGTCACGCACCGCACCGGCGTGCTTGCGCAGGATGTGGCATTGATCTATGGCGCGGGGCCGGTCGGGCTCAACCTGATGCAGGTACTCAAGCGCGTCCATGGCATCCGCGCCTTCATCACGGATCACCTCGACGAGCGCCTGGCGCTAGCGCGGCAATGCGGTGCGGGAGAGGACGAAGTCATCAACACCGCGCGCGAGCCCCTCGAACAGGCGCTGGCGGCGCGAGGCGTGGAAGGCGGTCCGACACTGATCTTCGATGCCGTATGCCATCCGGCCATCCTGGAGGAGGCCGTGCGCATTGCGGCACCGGCCGGGCGTATCGGGGTATTGGGCTTTTCACCGACGCCATCGGCGATCCCGCAGCAGGAACTCACCAGGAAGGAATTGACGCTGTATGCCTCGCGGCTTAACTGCGCGATGTTCCCGACGGTGATTGACTGGATCGCGAAAGGCCTGGTCAATCCCGGGAAAATTGTCACGCACCACGTCGATTTCCGCGATATTGCCGGCGCGTTTGCACTGGCCGAGGGCAATCCGGGCAAATGCTGCAAGGTGCTGCTTGACTTTGGCCATGGTGGCTGACATGGCGGATTTCGGGCTCATCGGGCTTCCTCACGCAGGTGAGTTGCCGGGCGTACGGCGCAACTTGCATAACCTGGTCCAGCGTTCGGCCGCCAAGCGGCAGGCGGATCGTCGCGAGCTGGAACAGACGTTGGCGCGGCTCACAGGGCGGGGTGTCTGAAGCGTCGACGACCCTTGCGTAATCAGCAGGTGGCGCTTGACGCGCATTCTCTCTTCGTTCACCTTATGTCCCCGGCAGGGCCGGCGTCCCATTGCGGCGCCAGGCTTTGTGCGGCGATCGCGCCAGCGCAGCCCGCGGCTGAACAACAAATGGTGACCAAAGGGAGACCATCGCAATGAGCAAGCTACTGCTCGGACCCGTGCTGTCGTTTCGTGGCCTCGGAACGGATGGCTCATGGAGGGTGACGGTGCTCATCGGCATCGAAGATCAAGCCAGGGTTCCTCCGGTCACCGTGGAGGGCCGCAAGGCCGGCAAGCCGGTGATCCTGCTGCAGCATGCGGGCCACACCTATCTGCGCTACGACTTGTCCTGCAAGCTGCGCAAGAACGAACGGCGGGTACCGTACAGCATCGAAGGTGTCGGGGAAGCGTGGCACTTTACCGTGCCCGGCAAGGGCTACGCGCCGCGCATGGCCTATGTTTCGTGCAACGGATTCTCCGACCCGAGCGGCATGCGCAAGCTGGTCAAGGCTGAGAATGCGGTTTGGGCGGACTTGCTGTGCAACCACGACAAGGACATCCGTCCGGCAGGCTATGAGCTGGACAAGGAGCAGCTCTGGCACGAGGCGCGTACCCATGACCAGGGCAACCAGCGCTTCCATCTGATGCTGATGGGCGGCGACCAGATCTACTTCGATTCGATCTGGGAAGACCTCAAGCTGCTGAAGCGCTGGATCGGGTTGACGCGCGAGGAGCAGCTGCAGTACCCGGTGGACGCTGACCTCGAGAAGGAAATCGAGGACTACTATTTCAAGCACTACAGCGAGCGCTGGCTGCCTCATGCAAGGTCAGGGTGGGGTAGCGCAGACAAGCCGCTCGATGCTGCCCAGGCCATGGCACGGATCCCCACGGTGATGATGTGGGATGACCATGACATCTTCGACGGCTGGGGTTCCTATAGCTCCGAGATGCAGCGCAGTCCGTTGTTCCAGCGGCTGTTCTTCCATGCGCGCCGGGCCTTCTGGGTGTTCCAGATGCAGCATGCTGTCGAGCAGCTTCCCGACCTGGTGCCGCGCACTGACGTCAGGGTCCGGTCTGACGATCCATTGTTCGAACCGGTCAAGTGGTCTCAGGTGCTGTCCGGCGACAAGCTTGCGCTGCCGTTGCTGGACGAGCAGCCGGGGTTCACGTTCGCGCATTCGGCTGGCCCAGTCAGCGTGATCGTTGCCGACCTGAGGACCGAACGATCCCAGGAACAGGTGCTTGGACCCGGTACCTGGGGCGCACTGCAGCGGTGGCTGTCGGGGATCGAGTCGGGCGATGCCGCCAGCCCCGGTGGCATCAATTGCCAGCATCTGCTGCTGATGTCTTCCGTGCCCGTGGTGCATCCCAAGCTGTCGCTGGCCGAAGCCTTCCTGGACAACTTTGGCCAGGATCATGTGCTCGACAGCAGTGCCGATGACCTCAAGGACCACTGGACCCACGACGACCACGAGGGCGAGAGGAAGCGCCTGGTGGAGACCTTGCTCAAGACCGCCAGCCAGAAGCAGCTGCGGGTCACGATCATCTCTGGCGATGTCCATGTCGCGGCCTGGGGTGTCGCCTGCAGGAAAGATGTGGGGCCGAAGGACAACTGGGCGCAGATACAGCAGCTGACCAGTACTGCCGTGGTGCATCCCTCGCTGGTCGGGGTCATGGAGCGTCTGTTCTTCCATGTGCTGAACAACGTCGCTCAGTCGAAGCAGGCGCTTGATGTCAACCTGTCCGCGGAAATGATGCTCTTCCCCGGATCCAACCGGTACGTGATGCCGGCCAGGAACTGGCTTGCGATCGAGTTGGACCGGGGCACGGACAACCCGAACGGCTGCAAGCTGTGGGCGACGTGGCGGTGCGAGACCAAGGCGGCGTTCACCAATCACCTGCTGGCTACCGACCCGGTGAACTTATAATCTGGATCGAGTCAGAGAGTAGGGCGGGGCGGTGTGCTCAGGCATGCGTGCCCATGCCTCGCCGATTCAAACCCCATCCGCGGAGGATTCATACCATGCGCCATTGATGCCGCCGTCTGCATGACGGCCAGTCTCCACCGCCCCCAAGCAGGGGGAGTTCCTGGCATCCCTGGAATCCCGCATGTCAAATCCCAAGCTGACGCTGGAAAGCGTTTCCTACGTCCTGCCCGACGGCCGGACGCTCTTCTCTGAACTGTCCGAGCAATTCGACGATCGTCCCACCGGCCTGGTCGGGCGCAACGGTATCGGCAAGTCCGTGCTGGCGCGCATCCTGGGCGGGGAGCTGGAGCCCTCCGCGGGGCGTTGCGTGCGGTCGGGCAGCGTGCATTACCTGTCCCAGCAGGCCGCGCATGCCGTGCAGACGTCGGTGGCCGGGCTGGCTGGCGTGCAATCGATGCTGGATGCGCTGCAGCGCATCGAGGCCGGCAGCGCCGCGGCGCAAGACTTCGATGACGTCGGCGAGCACTGGAACATGCCGCAACGGTTGCGGCAGGAGCTGGAGCGCAATGGCCTGGGCCACCTCCAGGCGCACACCCCGGCGAGCACCCTGAGCGGCGGCGAAGCCATGCGCGTGGCACTGATCGGTGCGTTGCTGTCGGATGCCGATTTCCTGATCCTCGACGAACCCAGCAATCATCTGGACCGGCCGAACCGGCTGGCGCTGATCGCGCAACTGCAACGCTGGCAGCGCGGCCTGCTGGTGGTCAGCCATGACCGGCAGTTGCTTGAGGGCATGGCGCGCATCGTCGAGCTGTCGTCGCTCGGACTGCGCAGTTATGGCGGCGGCTATTCGTTCTATGCGCAATGCAAGGCGCAGGAGCGCGAGAACGCCTTGCAGCAGCTGGATCAGCGCAAGCTCGAACGCAAGCGGGAAGAGCAGTCGCTGCGTGCGCAGCGTGAGCGCCAGGAGCGGCGGCAGGCCCGTGGCAACCGGCAGGCGCGCGATGCCAACCAGGCCAGCATCCTGCTGGGCCGGCAGAAGGAGCGCAGCCAGGCCTCGGCGGGCAGGCTGCGCCTGCAGCAGGCCGCCACGCGCGAAGCGCTCGATGCGCGCGTGCGCGACGCCGCGCAACAGGTGGAGGACGATGCCGCGATCGTATTGCTCGCGTTGCCTGTCAGTCAGGCCGCGCAACGCCGCGTGGCTGAACTGGACGAGGTCGACCTGCCGTTCGTGCCGGCCGCCACGCGCCGCATCAGCCTGATGCTGACGGGCCAGCAGCGCGTGGGCGTCGTCGGCCCCAATGGCTGCGGCAAATCCACCTTGCTCAAGCTGCTGGCCGGCCAGTTGCAGCCGCTTGCCGGCCGCTGCGCGGTGCATGCCGAGCGCGCCTATCTCGACCAGCAACTGGCCGGCCTGCTGCCGCAGCGCTCAACCATCGAACAGATGCTGGCCGCCAACCACACCGCCGGGGAGGCGGCATTGCGCACGCGGCTGGCGCTGCTGGATCTCGATGCGCAGAAGGCCACCGCGCCCAGCGGCCTGCTCAGCGGCGGCGAGCGCCTGAAGGCCGCGCTGGCTTGTACCTTGTATGCCGATCCGCCGGCACAGCTGTTGTTGTTCGATGAACCCGGCAACCACCTGGACCTGCCGTCCGTGCAGGCGGTGGAGACGATGCTGCGCGGCTATCAGGGCGCATTGGTGGTGGTGTCCCACGACGATGTGTTCATGGGCAGCCTGGGGCTGACCCATCGCCTGGCGGCAACGCCGGACGGGTGGAAGCTGGAACCCTGGTAGGCGGTCTATTTATACCCGGATGATATTGACATCGTATTTTATCCGGGTAATATTCGGAAATCGTCTCCCAGGGGCATCCGCATGACCAACGCAACGCTTCACAGCTACACCACCTTCGACGGCCACCGGCGTATCGCCACGGGCCCGCTGCAAGCCAATGCGCTGGCGCTCAAGCGTGCGCTGGAAGCCGGCGCGGGCGGACCCGTGCTGGTTTTCGACGACGGCACCGGGCGCTCGATCGACCTGGATACGAGCGGGACGGAGGCCGCCGTACTTGAGCGCACGGCAGAGCGCGCCGCGCAGCTCGAATCCGTGCGGCAGCCAGCCGGCGACAACGACGAAGCAGCGGACGTGGCCGAGCCCCGGGGCCGCGGGCGCCCGAAGCTTGGCGTGGTGTCGCGCGAGGTGACGCTGCTGCCGCGCCATTGGCAATGGCTGGCCGCCCAGCCAGGCGGGGCATCGGTGGCCCTGCGCAAGCTGGTCGAGCAGGCGCGCCGGGACCACGCGGACAAGGACCGCAGCCGCCGCGCCAGCGAACGGGCCTACCACTTCATGGTGGCGATGGCGGGAGATTTGCCCGGCTTCGAGGAAGCCACGCGGGCCTTGTTCGCGGGCGATGTGGCGGGCTTTGCGCAGCGGCTCGAGGCATGGCCGGCGGATATCCGCGAACACGCGATGCGCCTTGCGGACAGCAACGCCTGAACGGCTCCGCGGGCCTGGTCAGATGCCGCCCAGCAGGTCATGCGCATCCACGATCGCATAGGCGATCTCGGGATGCTCTTCCATGCTGCGGCGGATGGCGGCTGGGATCGACTGGCGGATCTTGCGGCACAGGCCGGGCTGCTCCTGCACCTGGATGCTGATGCCGCGTACCGTGCGCACGCCGCGCGCGCTGGGGGTGATGGTGAGCACGATGCCCAGCTGGGTCTGCATCAGGCTTTCCATGCGCTGCAATTCAGCCAGGCTGGTCAGGCGCTCAAGCCGTTCGACCAGCCGCTTTTCCTCGGCCCGGGTGAGCCGCAGCACGCGCAGGTCGGCGTTGGGGTCACTCAGCAAGGCTTCGCGCCCGCAGATACAGGCGCCGGGCGGGCATTCCGTGCGAAGAGGGAACGGCGCGTTCATGTGGGGCGCGGCCACAAGGCCGCAAGATAGCGGGGACGATGACCGGATATGTTAATTCAGGTTGCCGGTCGCCGGTTGCCCGTTGCGGGCACGCCATCTTTCCCGCAGGCCCTCAGGTCTTCCCTCTGGCAATGTCTGGTTGCGCGGGCATGGTTCAGTCCAGCTGCTCGATATGGGCCGACGTAATCAGGGCACGCCACTTGGCGGTCTCGGCATCGATCAGCTGCCGGAACTGCGCGGGCGAGCCGCCGGCAGGCTCGGCGCCCAGCGCGGCCAGGCCCTTGCGCACGTCCGGCGCCTGCAGCGCAGCTTGCAGCGCGGCGTTGATCCTGTCGACCACCGGCGCCGGCGTGCCGCGCGGCGCGACCACACCGCCCCAGGCCACGGTCTCGTAGCCCTTCAGCCCGGACTCGTCGAGCGTCGGCACCTCGGGCAGCAGCGCAAGGCGTTTCAGGCTGCTGACGGCCAGCGGCCGCACCTTGCCGCCGCGGATCAGCGGCATGGCCTCGGAGGTATTGCTGAACATGAAGTCGAGCCGGCCGCCCTTCAGGTCCTGCAGCGCGGCGGGGCCGCCGTTGTACGGGATAAAGGCGACATCAGTGGTGCCGGACGCATGCTGCATGTGTCGCAGCCCGCGGTCAACCGGGTGCTGGCGCTGACCGAAAGCCGGCTCGGCTACCCCTTGTTCGAGCGCGCGTGCGGCAAGCTGTTGCCGACGCCGGAAGCGCGGCGCCTGTTTGCCGAGGTCGAGCAGGTCTATAGCGGCGTACAGCGCGTCAACGACCTGGCTGCGGCGTGCCCACGCGCGTCGACTACCGCAGCGTCACCTTCGACGAACTGGTCGGCATTTTCCTGAGCGGTCGGGCCGATGTCGGCGTGTCGATGGTGCCGGCGGGGCATCCGACGCTGTCGTCCACGCTGCTCGGGCGCCAGCCGATGCTGTGCGTGTTGCCGCCGGACCATCCGCTCGCAGGCCGCGAGGTGGTGACGCCGGAGGATGTTGCCGGCAGCGCGTGGATCGGCTATCCGCCCGACACGCCGCTGGGCCGTGCGCTGGCCGGCTTCTTCGGCGACAGCGACAGCGGCGCCCCCGCCATCGAGGTGCATTCGCCGGTCACGGCATGCGCCTTTGTGCAGCAGGGCCTGGGGCTGGCGCTGGTGGATGCGTGGAGCGTGACGCCGGCCATGCGCGCGGCGCTGGCGGTGCGGCCGGTGTTGCCCGCGGTCGGCCTGGAAATCTGCGCGACCCATTCCGGCCTGGCGCCGCTGCCATTGGCGGGGCGCCGCTTCCTGGCCTCGATCGGTAAAGTGCTACGCGACATCCAGCCGCCTGCCGCGTGCGCGCAGGGGTAATCCGGCAGCAAATGCCGATCCGGTCTATGCTCGCGGCAGCGGTGCGGCCCGACGGCCCCCGACCACAGGAATTTCCAACCAAGGCCTGCACAGGAGACCCCATGGCACTCTCGATGTACGAAGTCTCGATTCCCTTGTTCATCCGCGCGCTCGGCAATCTCGCCGCGATCCTGGACAAGGGCGCGGCCCACGCCCAGGCGCAGGGCATGGACCCGGCCGACCTGATCCAGACCCGCCTGATCGCCGACATGGATGCGCTGCCGGCACAGGTGCAGCGCGCCAGCGACGCCGCCAAGGGCTGCGCCGCGCGGCTGGCAGGCATCGAGGTGCCTTCGTTCGCCGATACCGAAACCACCTTTGCCGAACTGCGGGACCGCGTCGCCCGCACCATCGGGTTCCTGGAGCAGATCACGCCTGAGCAGCTGGAAGGCAGCGAGCAGCGCGCGATCGAGCTGAAGCTGCGCCAGGGGCCGATGACATTCGACGGCAAGTCCTACCTGCTGGGTTTTGCGCTGCCCAACTTCTATTTTCACGTGACCACGGCCTATGACATCCTGCGCCACAAGGGCGTGCAGATTGGCAAGCGCGACTACCTGGGGCTGAAGTAAGAAGCCGAGCGGGGCCAGTAGGAAAAAGCCGGGCGCGGATCCCGGCTTTTTCATTGTCGAACAGCAGCTTGGGCGGCAGCCGCCGGTCAGCGCGTTCAGCACCGGGGCGCCGATGGCGGCCCTTTGCAGCAAAACCGGGTGATCTGCAGGAGATATTTGCCGCGCGCCTGGCCGACGGCCGGGACCGCATCCCGCCAGCCTCTAAGCGGAAACCCTGACCCCTCTGGTATACTTGCATTACGTCCGGACCGGCCGGACGCAGCCTGCGACAGGCCACAGGCGGTTCCTCCGGCAGTGCCCGGAGCCATGCACGGAAAACCCGGTGCACACCGCCCGCGCTGCCAGCCATGCGGCGCCGATCCGGGAGCCCGAGCCCAGATCCGTGATACTTGTTATCCGGCCTTTGCCCAATACCTGTTGAAACCCCGGCCAGCCCAAGGGCGGCCGAATGCCCGTTAACGGTCCCCAAACGGTCCCAGAGAGACCCCCACGCATGACTTACGCCGTCAAGGAAATCTTCTATACGCTGCAGGGCGAAGGCGCCAACGCCGGCCGCGCCGCGGTGTTCTGCCGCTTTGCCGGCTGCAACCTGTGGAGCGGCCGCGAAGAAGACCGCGCCAGCGCGGTGTGCCAGTTCTGCGATACGGATTTCGTCGGCACCGATGGCACGCGCGGCGGCAAGTACCGCACGGCCGAGGAACTGGCCGCAGTGGTCGCGTCGGAATGGCCGCAGGGCGCCGGCGGCCAGCCGCTGGTGGTCTGCACCGGGGGCGAGCCGCTGCTGCAACTGGACGCGCCGCTGATCGACGCGCTGCATGCGCAGGGCTTCGAGATTGCGATCGAAACCAACGGCACCATCGCCGTGCCGCCGGGCATCGACTGGGTCTGCGTCAGCCCCAAGATGGGCTCGGAACTGGTGGTCACGCGTGGTGACGAGCTCAAAGTCGTGATCCCGCAGGAGGGCCAGGACTTTGCCGCATACGAGCAGCTTGATTTCCGCCATTTCCTGGTGCAGGCCATGGATGGCCCGCTGGCGAGGGAAAATACCGCCGCCGCGGTGGCGTTCTGCCAGCGCCATCCGCGCTGGCGGCTGTCGCTGCAGACTCACAAGCTGCTCGGCATCCGCTGAGCGGCGCGGCATCCACGGTATCGACAGGTCGCCCAACGGGCGGCAAAACGTACACAATACAGGCTTCGGACGCGCGCGCAGTGTCCGTCCCAACGCAGGCGGCCGGCACCGGCGCCGGTACACATGAGCAAACAAGTTTCCATTACCCGCCGGCTGGAGTTCGACTCCGGCCACCGCATCCCGAACCACTGCGGCCAGTGCCGCAATATCCACGGACACCGCTACCGGCTGGACCTGACGCTGTCGGGCGAGGTCCTGCACCGCGAGGGCGCGTCGGATGACGGCATGATCCTGGACTTCGGCGACATCAAGGCGCTCGCCAACGAGCACCTGGTCAACAAGTGGGACCATGCCTTCCTGATCTACCGTGGTGACACCGCGCTGCTGAACTTCCTGCAATCGATGGAAGGGCACAAGACCGTGGTGCTGGACGCGATCCCGACGGTCGAGAACCTGGCCCAGGTTGCCTTCGACATCCTGGCGCCGGTGTTCAAGGACTGCTTCGGTCACCACCTGCAGCTGACCAGGCTGGTGCTGTTCGAAACGCCCAACTGCTGGGCGGAAGTGAGCGCGCCCGCGGTGCTGCCGGCGCAGGACTGAGCGGGGACGATGCCAGAGACGCCACCGCTGCCGTTGCGCGCGCTGCGCGCCCTGCCTGAAGACCCGGCCGAGGCTGCCGAGCGCGACGCGCGTTACATGCGCGCCGCGCTGGAAGAAGCCCGCCTGGCCGAAGCCGCCGGCGAAGTGCCGGTGGGCGCGGTGGTGGTCTGGAACGACACCATCATCGCTCGCGGCCACAACCTGCCGATCCGCTCGGTGGACCCGTCCGCCCATGCCGAGATGCAGGCGCTGCGCGCCGCCGCCCAGGTGATCGGCAACTACCGCATGCCCGAGTGCGAGCTGTACGTGACGCTGGAACCGTGCGTCATGTGCAGCGGCGCGATCCTGCACGCGCGGCTGCGCCACGTGGTGTTCGGTGCAGCCGACCCCAAGACCGGCGCCGCCGGCAGCGTGCTCAACCTGTTCGAGCAGGCGCAGCTCAACCACCAGACCACCATTGCCGGCGGGGTGCTGGCCGACACCTGCGGCCAGATGCTGAAGGATTTCTTCGGCGCGCGCCGCCGGGCGCAGAAAGCCGCGCAGAAGGCCGCACAGCAGGACGCCGCCGCGCCTGTCACCGATCCCGACAAGAACAACGACACCGAAGCATGAGCACGCCGAACAGCAGGCCGCCGCATACCGAAGTCCGACTGATCGCCTCGTCCGGGTATCCGCACGACGTCGCCATTGCCGCGCGCGGCTGTGCCTGGCTCAAGCATCATGGCTACCACATGACCAACCCCGACGTGCTGGCGCGGCGCTACCTGCGCTTTGGCGGCACGGATGCAGAGCGGCTGGCCGACCTCCATGCCATCGGCACCGGCGCGCCGCACGAGCTGACGCTGGCGGTGCGCGGCGGCTATGGCATCGCGCGGCTGCTGGCGCAAGTCGACTTTGCCCGCATCGCCGCGCAGGCCAGCGCCAGCGGCACGCCCATCGTCGGCCACAGCGACTTCACCGCGTTCCAGCTGGCCTGCCTGGCGGCGACGGGTGCCGTCACCTTTGCGGGGCCGATGCTGCTGGCGGATTTTGGTGCCGAGGTGGTGGATCCCTTCATGTGGGAGCATTTCGAAGGCATCCTGCGCAACCCGGCGTACAGCGTCGATGTCGCGGCGCCGCAGTCGGGCGGACAACCGTTCTCAGGCAGCGTGGAAGGCACGCTCTGGGGCGGCAACCTGGCCATGCTGTGCAGCCTGCTGGGCACGCCTTTCATGCCGCAGGTGGAGGGCGGGGTGCTGTTCCTGGAAGACATCAACGAGCCACCGTACCGGGTGGAGCGCATGCTGATCCAGCTGCAGCAGGCCGGCGTGCTGGGCGCGCAGCGCGCCATCGTGCTGGGCGATTTCTCCAATTACCGCGTCACCGACTACGACAACGGCTACGACATGGACGCAGTGGTGGCCTACCTGCGCGACCAGTTGCCGGTGCCGGTGCTGACCGGGCTGCCGTTCGGCCACTGCGCGCGCAAGCTGACGCTGCCGGTCGGCGCCCAGGTGCGGCTGGCCGCACGTGCGGATGGCTTCAGCATGGCGTTTTCCGGCTATCCGGTGCTGCCGCCACTGGCCTGACCGGCCGCATCGTCCAATGCCGCGCATCCGGGTGCAAGGAATGCGTCCGGATGATAGAATGTACGGTTATTTCCTGACTTCCTGCCGGGTTCTCGCATGAACCGGGCGCGGCCCGTGCCGCATCGCCAGCCATGGCCGCCGGATGACTCCGGGCCAGCGCGATGCATCTCCGGCAAGGCCCGTCCCTGAGCGGCATGGGGTGCGCCTCGTGTGCAAAACCGGCAAGCCGCGGCCAGCGCCGCGGCGCCACAATCTCCAGACAAGGTTCAAGACGTGCTTTCTACCGCAAACATCACCATGCAGTTCGGCCCCAAGCCGTTGTTCGAGAATATCTCGGTCAAATTCGGCGAGGGCAACCGCTACGGCCTGATCGGCGCGAACGGTTGCGGCAAGTCCACCTTCATGAAGATCCTGGGCGGCGACCTGGAACCGTCGTCGGGCAACGTCATGCTGGAGCCGGGCGTGCGTCTGGGCAAGCTGCGCCAGGACCAGTTCGCCTATGAAGACATGCGCGTGCTGGACGTGGTGATGATGGGCCACACCGAGATGTGGGCCGCCGCGCAGGAGCGCGACGCCATCTACGCCAACCCGGAAGCGACCGACGAAGACTACATGAAGGCCGCCGAGCTGGAGGCCAAGTACGCCGAATACGACGGCTACACCGCCGAGGCCCGTGCCGGCGAACTGCTGCTGGGCGTGGGCATCCCCACCAGCCAGCACCAGGGCACGATGAGCGACGTCGCCCCCGGCTGGAAGCTGCGCGTGCTGCTGGCGCAGGCACTGTTCTCGAACCCGGACGTGCTGCTGCTGGACGAGCCGACCAACAACCTGGACATCAACACGATCCGCTGGCTGGAGACCGTGCTCAACGAGCGCAACTCCACCATGATCATCATTTCCCACGATCGCCACTTCCTGAACTCGGTCTGCACCCACATGGCCGACATGGACTACGGCACGCTCAAGGTCTACCCGGGCAACTACGACGACTACATGGAAGCGTCGATGCAGGCCCGCGAGCGCCAGGTTGCCGCCAACGCGCGCGCCAAGGAGCGCATCAGCGAGCTGCAGGACTTCGTGCGCCGCTTCTCGGCCAACAAGTCCAAGGCCCGCCAGGCCACCTCGCGCGCCAAGCAGATCGAGAAGATCAAGGTCGACGACATCAAGCCGTCGTCGCGCCAGAACCCGTTCATCCGCTTCGAGTTCGAGAAGAAGCTGCACAACCTGGCCGTGGAAGTGGAGAACATCACCAAGACCTACGACCGCAAGATCATCGACGGCCTGTCGCTGGCGATTCAGGCCGGCGAGCGCGTGGCGATCATCGGCGAGAACGGCGCGGGCAAGACCACGCTGCTGCGCAGCCTGCTCAACGGGGCGGTGCAGACCGGCGTGCAGCGCGGCGTGGAAGTGGACCGCGGCACGGTCAAGTGGGCCGAGAACGCCAACGTCGGCTACATGCCGCAGGATACCTACGAGGAATTCCCGGACAACCGCGACGTGATGGACTGGATGAGCCAGTGGACGCAGGCCGGCGACGACGAGACCTCGCTGCGCGGCACGCTGGGCCGCCTGCTGTTCTCGGCCGACGACATCAGGAAGTCGGTCAAGGTGCTGTCCGGCGGCGAGAAGGGCCGCATGATCTGGGGCAAGCTGATGCTGGGCCGCCACAACGTGCTGGCCATGGACGAGCCGACCAACCACATGGACATGGAGTCGATCGAATCGCTGCAGATCGCGCTGGACAAGTTCACGGGCACGCTGATCTTCGTTTCGCACGACCGCGAGCTGATCAGCGGGCTGGCGACGCGCGTGATCGAAGTGCGCACCGACGGCACGCTGACGGACTACCTGGGTACGTATGACGAGTACCTGCAGTCGCAGGGTATCGACGGCTGAGCGTCGGGACGTTGACGATGAGAGAAGGCCGCCTCCGGGCGGCCTTTTTCATTGGTGCGCCGGAATCTCAGCCGGCGGCGATGCGATCTGTGATCTGGTCGAGCTGGCTCGTGATGGCACGCGCGGTGATGTCGCCCTTGGCCTTGAGCAGTGCCGCATGCAGCGGTTCGCGCAGCGCCAGCAGGGCGGGCAGGTCGGTGGCCCTTTCGACCTTCACCTGCAGCATGTAGCCGCGCAGGCCGAGATGCTGCCCGATCACGTCGGTATAGAAGTGATACAGGCTCTCGAAGGCCGCGATGTCGGCGGGCGAAGGGGCCGCGGTATCGGTCGGTTGCGGCGTCTCGGGCACCTCGGGGGCGCGTGCGTGCCGCATTGCATACACGGAGAACATATTGGTGTCGGCGGCAGGCGTGACCCGCGCCGGTGCCTGTGCCGGTGCCACCGCAGCGGGCGGCCGTGCCGGCTCCGGGACGGCTTCGACCAGCCCTTGTGCCACCAGTGTGTCGATGGCCTCGGGTGCCACCCCCATGCCGGCCACCTGCGCCAGCAATTCCTGCCCGCGGCGCTCGCCGTTGACCATCAGCAGCAGCGCGCGCAGCTTGTGGTCAAGCTTGCGTGCACGCGTCCGGATCTCGTCCTGTCCCGCATCCGTCTTGCGGTAGATCGGATCGACCATGTCTCACCCCTTGTTATGTCCGACCGCCTTTGGCTAGAGTCCCTGTCAGGTGGTGCGGCCGATTATCGCCACCTTCTTGCCCGGAGCGGTATGCGCGGCTTTCCGCGGCGCAAAAACATAGTCCCGAATCCGCTCTACAATGTGCGTGCACCATAAAAGTAACAAAAAATTGCAATCGCCAATTCACCAAACCGAGAACTGTGGCCATGCAACAACGAGACAAACTCTTTATTAACGGCAAGTGGGTCGCTCCCCACGGCAACGGCACGATCGACGTCATCCATTCCGCCACCGAGGCGGTGATGGGCACCATCCCCGAAGGCTCGGCGCGCGACGCCGAGGATGCCATCCAGGCGGCCCGCGCGGCCTTCGACAGCTGGTCGGCCACGCCGCCGGCGGTGCGTGCCGGCTATATCGCCAAGATCGCCGAAGGCCTGAAGGCGCGCAGCGAAGAGCTGGCCCAGCTGATCGCCGGCGAAGTCGGCATGCCGATCAAGCTGGCGCGCGCGATCCAGGTGGGCGGGCCGGTCTACAACTGGGGCCAGGCCGCCAAGCTGCTGGACGGTTTCCGCTTCGAGGAAGAGGTCGGCAACTCCCTGGTGGTGCGCGAGCCCGTGGGCGTGGTGGGTGCCATCACCCCGTGGAACTACCCGCTCAACCAGATCACGCTCAAAGTGGCGCCGGCCCTGGCCGCCGGCTGCACCGTCGTGCTCAAGCCCTCCGAGGTGGCGCCGCTCAATGCCTTCGTGCTGGCCGAGGTGATCGAGGCCGCCGGCCTGCCGCCGGGCGTGTTCAACCTGGTGACCGGCTATGGCCCGGTGGTGGGCGAGGTGCTGGCCAGCCACCCGGAAGTCGACATGGTGTCGTTCACGGGTTCGACCCGCGCCGGCAAGCGCGTGTCTGAACTGGCCTCGCAGACCGTCAAGCGCGTGGCGCTGGAGCTGGGCGGCAAGTCCGCTTCGGTGATCCTGGACGACGCCGACTTGCCGTCGGCGGTAAAGGGCACCATCAATGCCTGCTTCCTGAATTCCGGCCAGACCTGTTCGGCGCATACCCGCATGCTGGTGCCGCGGGCCCGTTACGATGAAGTGAAGGCGATCGCGCAGAAGGTGGTCGAGGGCTTTACCGTGGGCGATCCGCTGCAGGAAGCCAGCAAGCTGGGACCGCTGATCTCCGCGGTGCAGAAGGACCGCGTGACCGGCTATATCCGCCGGGGCCTGGAAGAGGGTGCCGAGCTGGTAGCTGGCGGTCCGGACACCCCGGAAGGGCTGGACAAGGGCTTCTTCGTCAAGCCGACCGTGCTCGGCAACGTGGAGCCGCGTGCCACCGTGGCGCAGGAAGAGATCTTCGGGCCGGTGCTGTCGATCATCTGCTATGACACCGAGGAAGACGCGGTGCGCATCGCCAATGACAGCATCTATGGCCTGGGCGGCGGGGTCTGGTCCGGTGACGAGGCACGCGCGATCCGCGTGGCGCGCCGCATCCGCACCGGGCAGGTCGATATCAACGGCGGCCCGTTCAATATGCAGGCGCCGTTTGGCGGCTACAAGCAGTCCGGCAACGGACGCGAAGCGGGCAAGTACGGCCTGGAGGAATTCCTGGAGTACAAGTCGCTGCAGCTGAAGAAGCCGGCGGCCTGATGCGGCGCTGAGCGGCGTTGATGCAATATGGGAAATGCCCGGCTGGCCCGGGCATTTTTTCGTGCGGATAATGTGCGGAAGACACGCACAACATAACGAGAGTCATTGGGGGAGCAACGATGCGCTGGTTTGGTCGGCTGACCAGGTTTGCGGCGGGGCTGCTGGTGCTGGCGGTGGCCGGCGCTGCCGCGGCCCTGGTCTGGTATCGCCATGCGGCGCAGCCGCCTGCATCCGGCCAGGAAGCGCTGGCGGGTTTGCGCGGCCAGGTCACGGTCGTGCGCGACGGCCATGGCGTGCCGCATATCCGCGCCGCCAGCAAGGCGGACGCCTGGTTCGCGCTGGGCTACGTCCATGCACAGGACCGGCTGTGGCAGATGCAGATGAACAAGCGCGTCGTGGCAGGCCGGCTTGCGGAGATCCTGGGACCGTCCGCGCTCGATACCGACAAGTTCCTGCGCACGCTGGGCGTGCGCCGCAATGCCGAGGCCATCCTGGCGCAGGCCTCGCCCGAGACCCGTGCCGCGCTGCAGGCCTATGCCGACGGCGTCAATGCCTGGATCGACCATCGCAAGGGCCCGCTGCCGCCTGAATTCCTGCTGTTGCGCGCGCAGCCCGAGCGCTGGGAGCCGGCCGATACGCTGGGCTGGCAGACCATGATGGCCTGGGACCTGGGCGGCAACTGGACCCAGGAAACCCTGCGCATGCGGCTGGCGCAAGTGCTGCCGGTGGCCCGCATCAGCGAGTTGCTGGCGCCGTATCCGGGCGAGCAGCCGGTGCGCACCATGGATTACGGCCATCTGTACCAGCAACTGGCACCGCTGGCGAATGCCATGGCCAGCGTCGGCGACAAGGCGCCGCCGGGTTATGTCGAGGGCATGGGCTCGAACAACTGGGTGGTGTCGGGCGCGCATACGCAATCGGGCAAGCCGATGCTGGCCAATGACCCGCACCTCGGGCTGCAGGCGCCCGCGCTGTGGTATTTCGCCAGGATGACGGCGCCCGGCCTGGACGTGACCGGCGCCACGCTGCCCGGCATGCCGCTGGTGGTGCTGGGGCACAACGACCGCATCGCCTGGGGGCTGACCAATACCGCGCCCGACGTGCAGGACCTGTATATCGAACGGCTGCGCCCCGGCAACGACACCCAGTATCAGACCCCGGACGGCTGGGCCGCATTCGAGACCCGCACCGAGACCATCCGCGTCAAGGGCGCCCCGGACGTGGTGCTGAAGGTCCGCGCCACGCGCCACGGCCCGGTGATTTCCGATGTGGCCGAGCCGCTTTCGGCTGCCGCGGGACCGCTGGGCGCACAGTATGTGGTGGCCTTCCAGTGGACCGCGCTGCGCCCGGACGACCGCACCTTCCAGGCGGGGCTGCGCATGAACGAGGCGCGCGACTGGGCCGGCTTCACGGCGGCGCTGCGCGACTTCCATTCGCCGCAGCAGAACATTGTCTATGCCGATGTCGACGGCAATATCGGCTTCTATGCACCCGGACGCGTGCCGCTGCGCCGGGCCGACAACGACCTCAAGGGGCTGGCGCCGGCGCCCGGCTGGGATGCGCGCTACGACTGGACCGGCTTTATTCCGTTCGAGGCACTGCCGCACCGCTACAACCCGGCCGACGGCGTGATCGTGACGGCCAATCAGCGCATCGTCGCACCGGACTACCCGTACTTCATCACCAGCGAATGGACCGTGCCGTATCGCTTTGACCGGATCAAGGCGCTGCTGGCGGACACGCCCAGGCACAGCTTCGACAGCTTTGCGGCAATCCAGAAAGACGTGGTCTCGCTGGCCGTGCGCGATGCCTTGCCGCTGCTGCTGGCCGCGCCCGTCAGCCGCGATGCGGCGCGGCCCGAGCGCGAACGCGCCTTGCTGGAAGCGCTGCGCAAGTGGGACGGAAACATGGACCCGGGGCGCGCCGAGCCGCTGGTCGTTACCGCCTGGCTGCGCGAGCTGTCGCGGCGGCTGTTCGAAGAGAAGGCGGGCGAGGCGATCTTTGTCCGCCTGTGGGACCAGCGTAACGTGCAGCAGCCCATGCTCAACATCCTGCGCGATCCGCGCACGCTGGGCGCGTTCTGGTGCGACCGGCAGCATACGCGCGCGGCAGAGACCTGCGACGACGCCATCGCGGACGCCTGGACCCGGGCCATGGCGGACCTGTCGCGTCGCTACGGCGACGACTCCGCCCGCTGGCGCTGGGGCGAGGCGCACACGGCCCGCTCCGAGCACAAGCCCTTCGGCAAGGTGGCGTACCTGTCGCCGCTGTTCAACCTGCGCGTGCCGACCGGCGGCGATACCTATACGGTCAATGTCGGCCGCCACAACCTGCGCGACGACAAGGCGCCGTTCGAGAACACCCACGCGGCCAGCGTGCGTGCGCTATATGACCTGGCGGACCTGGAGGCGTCGCGGTTCATGGACTCCACCGGGCAGTCAGGCAACGCGCTGTTGCCGCGCTACCGCGACTGGGCCGGCAAATGGGCCGCGGTCGAGTACGTGACGATCCCGCCCGTGCCATCGCTGCCGCAGCAGGATGCGCCAGATGCGCTGATCCTGGTGCCGGCTGCGACCAAATAGCGCAGATTACGACATGCCGTGCTGAGAATGCTCGCAAATAGGCGAGATCGAGCCATGGTCTTCGCGGGGCGCAGCAATTGACGCTACCATGGGGACCCCTTTCGACCGGCAGGAGTCCCCGATGGCAACGCGTACCACCCATGTGATCCAGCACGTCGCATTCGAGCATGCGGGCGTGATCGGCAATGCCTTGCGCGCGCGCGGGCACGCGTTGCAGGTGTTCCAGGCCGGCGTCGATGACCTGGCACCCATCGCGGACAATCCGGCCGACCTGCTGCTGATCCTGGGCGGCCCCATCGGTGTCTATGAAACCGATGCCTATCCCTGGCTGGAGGCCGAGATCGCTCTGATCCGCCAACGCCTGGCGGCTGGCGGCAAGATGATCGGGGTTTGCCTGGGCGCGCAGCTGATCGCGCGTGCTGCCGGCGCGCGCGTCTACGCGGGCACGCGCGAGATCGGCTGGGCGCCGATTGCGCCTACGCCAGCGGGGCAGGATTCCGCGCTGGCAGAACTGGCTGCCGCCCACTGGGAGGTGCTGCACTGGCATGGCGATACCTTCGACCTTCCGCCCGGCGCGCAACTGCTGGCGTCCACTGCCGCGGTACAGAACCAGGCCTATGCCATCGGCAACCAGGTGCTGGCGCTGCAATTCCACCCCGAGGTCATGCCGCGCGATATCGAGGCCTGGCTGATCGGCCATACCGTCGAGCTGGCCAAGGCCGGCATCGATCCGCGCACCATCCGCGCGCGTACTGCGGAAGTCGGTGCCACGGTGGCGGCCGCGGGCGAGCGCATGTTCGCGCGCTGGCTGGAGGAAGCCGGGCTATGAGCCAGCCGGCATTGCCCGTGCGCGCGGCGATCGGCGCCGTATTGACGGGGCAGGTACGCCCGTTCGGGCCAAAGGGCGTGCCCAGCGGCATCGCCAAGACCGCGGCTGGCGAGCGGATTCGCGTGACCGCGCTTGGACTCGAAGGCGACGGGCAGGGCGATCCGCGCCATCACGGTGGTCCGGAAAAGGCGCTGCACCACTACGCCTTCGATCATTACCCGGCGTGGCGCGAGGAGCTGGCTGCGCAGGGCGCGCAAGGCAACGGTGTGCTCGACGTTGCGGGGGCCTTCGGCGAGAACCTGAGCACCACCGGGCTGACCGAGGCCTCCGTCTGCATCGGCGACCGCTTCCGCCTGGGCACGGCGCTGGTGGAGGTGTCGCAGGCACGACAGCCGTGCTGGAAGCTCAATCATCGATTCGGCTATGCAGGCATGTCGCGCGCCGTGCAGCAAAGCCTGCGCACCGGCTGGTACTACCGTGTACTGGAGACTGGCGACGTGGCGGCGGGCGATACGCTGGAACTGGTGGCGCGCCCCTGTCCGCGATGGTCGCTGCAGCGCCTGCTGCAGGTGCTGTATGTCGACCGGCTGGACTATGCCGCGCTTGCGGAAATGTCAGAGCTGGCACCGCTGGCCGAGAACTGGCGCAAGCTTGCGCGGCAGCGCGTGGAACGGCGCGAAATCGAAGATATGGAGCGGCGGCTGGCGGGCGGCTGAGCGCCGCCGCGTCAGCCCTGGCGGAACCGCTTCCCCGTGCCTTCGCGCGTAATGCGCTCCCAGACCACCTGCTTTTCCTCTTCGCTGAAGAACACCCAGTTGCTGACCTCGGCCGCGGTGCGGCCGCAGCCCTGGCAGATCTCGTCGAACAGCGTCGAGCAAATGCCGATGCAGGGGCTGTCCGGGCGCTCGGACAGCGTGGAATCCGTGGTGCCGTGATCCGGTTCGGGGCGGGGCGGGGCGGATTCTGAGGGCGACGGCATGGTGGCGGGAGGGATTGGGGTGAAACGGCCAGCCATTATATCGGGTACGAATGACAGGCAGTCGGAATGCCGGGCTGGGCCGGCGAGGATTACGTCTGACGTAATTGAGCCGTGTAGACCATGCGCTTACGCTGCAGGCACGACGTAAGCCGTTCACAGGAGCCCAAATGTCACAAGCCCTTGCCACCTTGCCCCGCCAGCACGATCGCCACGCTGCGGTCGACCCCCGCATGCGCATTATGGTAGACAACGTCCTGATCGGCTCCCCGGTGGCGCGCGCCCTCGGCGTGCGGCTGGCCAGCCTGGCTCCCGATCATGTCGAGCTGGAGATGCCATTCCTGCCGACCAACGTGACCCACGGCAGCATCGTCCATGGCGGTGTCATTGCCACGCTGATCGATATTGCCGGCGCCGCGGCGGCAGCTTCTGGCGGCAGTGCCGACGATGTGAAGGGCGGGGCGACCAGTTCGCTTTCTATCCAGTACCTGGCCCCGGCAAAGGGTACGGCGCTGCGCGCGGTGGCGATGGTGGTGCGGCGTGGGCGCCGGCAGGTGGTCACCGACGTGTCGGTCTATGCGGAAGCGCCGGACGAGGGCGTACTGGTGGCCAAGGCGTTGATGAGCAGTGCCATGTTCTGAATCCGGAGCGGACGCATCGTGCGCCCGTTTTTTCAAATTTATAAAACGCAATTAACCGCCGTATTTTCACCTTCACACCCAGGCGCGCCAGTACACTGGCGCGACCTGCTTCCATTGCAAAGGGGCAGCTTCGTGGAGGAAAGCGATGCAGCATGGGCCTGAAACTGCGCAGCAGGGCGGGGCGTCCCCAGCATCTGCCGCATCCGAGACGCTCCCGGCAAGCCCCGTATCTTCGGGGTCGCGTATCGCTGTCTACGGTGCGATTGCCGCCAACGTGGCGATCGCTGCCACCAAGTTTGTCGTCGCCGCCGTGACCGGCAGCTCGGCCATGCTGTCCGAGGCCATCCATTCCACCGTCGACACCGGCAATGAGCTGTTGCTGCTGGTTGGCATGGCGCGCAGCCGCCGGCCGGCCGATGCCATGCACCCGTTCGGGTACGGCTAGGAGCTGTATTTCTGGAGCCTGATGGTCGCGGTGCTGCTTCTGACGCATCGCCACCGCTACCGTTGCCAACGGCGCCGCGGGCGCCATCGACCGGATCGAGCGCCGCATCCGGGCGCGGTTTCCTCAGGTCAGCCGGACCTTTATCGAAGCCCGGCTGATGACCAAGGGCACGCGTGCGGCGGCCTGAAGGCCACCACCGCGCACCTGGTTGCGGCAGATTACGCAGCCGCGCGCAGCTTGATCTTCGGAAAATCGACCGGCACCGCGAAGGCAACGTTCACGTAGTTGGTGAACAGGTTCAGCGCCACATGCGCCAGGATCTCGACGATCTGTTCGTCGTTGAAGCCAGCCTCGCGCAATTGCGCCACATCCGCATCACTGACCTGGCCGCGCTGGTTGACCAGCTTGAGCGCGAACGACAGCGCTGCGGCGGTCCGTGCATCCTGCGCCCGGCCAGCCTGCGCCTCGGACATTTCCTGGGCGGTGGCGCCGGCCTTCCGGCCCAGCGCGGTGTGGGCGGCGAGACAGTATTCACACTGGTTTCGATCGGCCACGGCCACGGCGATCTTCTCGCCCAGAGCCGCACCCAGCACACCGCCGCCGAGCGCACCGAACGCGCGCCACATGCTGCGCAACGCAGCGGGCGAATTGGCGACAGCACGGAACATGTTCGGGGCGACGCCAAAGGCACCGTGGATCTCGGCCAGCAGAGCCTGGCTGTCGCCCGTGGCAGTGGCGGGATTGACGAGGGGAACGCGGGACATGGTGGACTCCTTGGTACAGGTTGAAAGGACAAGGCAGTTGCGATCGCCTTGACTGCAGTATGGGTAACCATCGAGTACCATTGGGTGCGTAAAGTCCTATGTACATACCAATTCGTCCAGACCATGCCTGAACCCATCGACCGGCTTTCCGCGCTGCTGGAGCGGTTTCGCGCGCGTGCGCACCTGTTCCACCAGGGACCGCTGTGCGGGCTGACCCAGTTCGCCGCGCAGCCGGGCCGCGGCTTCCTGCATGTCCTGCGCCGCGGCGAACTGGAGCTGCGGCATCCGCCGGGCTCGGGCCTGCCGGGCAGCCTGCGCTTTGACGAGCCCACGCTGCTGTTCTACCCGCGCCCGGTCCACCACATGTTTCACAACCCGCCGCAGGAAGGCTCGGATTTCACCTGTGCGGCGCTGGACTTCGACGGTGGTGCGCGCAACCCGGTAGTGCGCGCGCTGCCGCCGCTGATCGCCTTGCCGCTGGCGCACGTGGCCGGCCTGGAGCAGTCGCTGGCGCTGCTGTTTGCCGAGGCCGGCCAGGTGCGCTGCGGCCACCGCCTGCTGGCCGACCGGCTGTTCGAGGTGGTGCTGATCCAGCTGCTGCGCTGGCTGATCGACCACCACCAGGAGGCCGGCATCCAGGCGGGCCTGATTGCCGGCCTGTCCGACCCGCGCCTGGCACGCGCGCTGGTGGCGCTGCACGAGGCGCCGGGCGAGCCGTGGGACCTGCCGCGCATGGCGGCGCGCGCGGGCATGTCGCGCAGCGCCTTTGCCGCGAGTTTCCGGCGTGTCGTGGGGCAGCCGCCGGCCGACTACCTGACCGACTGGCGCCTGACACTGGCCCAGGCGCAGTTGCGGCTGGGCCGTCCGGTGAAATCCGTGGCGCTGGAGCTGGGCTATGCCAATGCGTCGGCGCTGTCGCGCGCGTTTACGGCACGGCTGGGCCAATCGCCAAGGCAATGGCTGGAACGGGAAGAAGAGGGAAAGGAAGGGGAGACGGCCGGGAAATTGCTGCCGGCCGATGCAGCCGCCGGTTTGCTCCCCTCTCCCGCGCGCGGGAGAGGGGCTGGGGGAGAGGGCGGGAGCGTCTAGCGGCGATACCGCCTGCTCCACGAGCTCATCAGTACTTCCAGAAGACCTGCTGCAGCGCCTTGGCGTCGTTGGTCTGCGTCAGCGCCAGCGCCATCAGGATGCGTGCCTTCTGCGGCAGCTGGTCGTCGGTGACGATCCAGTCGTACTTGTCATCCGGCTGCTCTGCGTTGCGCACCACCACGCCGCTGCCGGTGCGCGAGGCGCGCACGATCTGCACGCCCTTGGCGCGCGCGGCCTTGAGCGACTCCACCATGTAGTCGCCGACGCTGCCGTTGCCGGTGGCCGCGTAGATGATGGCCTTGGCACCGCTCTTCACCGCGGCGTCGACCGCGGCTGGATTGGCGTTGCCGTAGGCGTAGAGCACTGCCACCTCAGGCAGCTTGTCGATCTTGTCGATGTCCCACTGCGTCTGCTGCGTGTGCGGACGCGCCGGCAGGCGGTAGAACAGCGTGCGGCCTTCGACCACGTAGCCCAGCGGGCCGAACGGCGAGCGGAAGGTCTCGGTCTTGAAGGTGTTGCTCTTGGTGACGTCGCGGCCGGTGTGGATCTCGTCGTTCAGCACGGCCAGCGTGCCCTTGCCCTTGGAGGCAGGGTTGGAGGCGACCAGCACGGCGTCGTACAGGTTGAGCGCGCCATCGGCGCCCAGCGCGGTGCCCGGGCGCATCGAACCCACCACCACCACCGGCTTGTCGCTCTTGAGCGTCAGGTTCAGGAAGTAAGCGGTTTCCTCGATGGTGTCGGTGCCGTGCGTAATGACGATGCCGTCCACGTCTGGCTGCTTGAGCAGTTCCGATACGCGCTTGGCCAGCTTCAGCAGGCGTTCGTTGTTGAAGCTCTCCGAACCGATCTGGAAGATCTGCTCACCCTTGACGTTGGCGACCTTGGAGATTTCGGGCACCGAGGCGATGATCTTGTCGACCGGCACCACGGCGGACTGGTAGGCCGCGGTGTTGGTCACCGATGCGCCGGCGCCGGCAATGGTGCCGCCGGTGCCGATGATGACGATATTGGCCTTGCGGGCTTCGGCCTGGGCGGTGGCGGGTGCGGCGGCGGATTGTGCGGCGGGGGCGAGCTGCGCGTGGGCAGTGCCGGTGATCAGGCTCGCCGACAGCAGGGCAGCGGCCAGCGTGGTGACGCGGGCGAAGTGTTTCATGTTTCTCCTCGGTATCTATACGAACGTGTGGCCCGTACTGGAATCGGCACGACATACCTTATGGGTGGAATGGTGCCGTCCGTGTTCAGTCGGTGGCTGCCGGCAGCGGGGCCTGTGATGCAGGGCCCGTTCAGGCAGCGGCAGTGACTATACGTGAGGAGAATTTGGCGCGGGAGGGGCGCTGCAAGGGTTATGCCGATTTGGCATGAAGTTGCCCGGGCGATAACTCAAATCGCATACATATCGAGGTACTCATTGACCGGCATGGCCTCTAGCCGCGCCTGGTCCAGCGACGCGGCAAGGATGGCCTGCTGCTGTTTCGGCGGGAAGCGGCGGGCGAGGTTGGTGCGGAATTTTTCCACCAGCAGCGGGATGCCCTCGGCGCGGCGGCGCTTGTGGCCGAGCGGATATTCGACCAGCACCTCGTCCAGCACGGTGCCGTCCGCCAGCGTCACGGTCAGCGCATTGGCGATCGAGCGCTTGGCGGGGTCGTGATAGTCGCGCGTCAGCGCGGGGTCTTCCACACAGGTGATCTTGCCGCGCAGCGCGTCGATGCGCGGGTCGGCGGCAATCCTGTCTTCGTAGTCGGCGGCGGTCAGGCGGCCGAACAGCAGCGGCACGGCCACCATGTACTGGATGCAGTGGTCGCGATCCGCCGGATTGCTGAGCGGGCCCTGCTTGTCGATGATGCGCAGGCAGGCCTCGTGGGTGCGGATGGTGATGGCGGCGATATCGGCCGCGCTGCGCCCCGCGAGCGCCAGCGCGCCGTGCAGCTGCATCGCTGCCTCCACCGCGGTCTGCGCGTGGAATTCAGCCGGGTACGAGATCTTGAACAGGATGTTCTCCATCACGTACGTCCCGTACGGCCGCTGGAAGCGGAACGGCTGCCCCTTGAACAGCACGTCGTAGAAGCCCCAGGTCTTTGCCGTCAGCACCGACGGGTAGCCCATCTCGCCGGTGCGGGCGATCAGCGCCAGCCGCACCGCGCGGCTGGTGGCGTCGCCGGCGGCCCAGCTCTTGCGGCTGCCGGCGTTGGGGGCGTGGCGGTAGGTGCGCAGGCTCTGGCCGTCGACCCAGGCCAGCGACACGGCATTGAGGATCTCGTCGCGCGTGAGGCCTAGCATCTGCGCGACCACGGCGGTGGAGGCCACCTTGACCAGCACCACGTGGTCCAGCCCGACCTGGTTGAACGAATTCTCCAGCGCGATGCAGCCCTGGATCTCATGTGCCTTGATCATCGCCGCCAGCACTGCCTTCATCGTCAGCGGCTTGCGCCCGGCGGCGATGTGGTTGCGCGAGATCCAGTCAGCGGTGGCCAGGATGCCGCCGAGGTTATCCGACGGATGACCCCATTCGGCAGCGAGCCAGGTGTCGTTGAAGTCCAGCCAGCGGATCATCGCGCCGATATTGAACGCGGCCTGGACCGGATCGAGCTGGAACTGGGTGCCCGGCACGCGCGCGCCGTTGGGCACGATCGTGCCCGGAACAACGGGACCCAGCAGCTTGGTACAGGCCGGGTAGGAGAGGGCTTCGAGCCCGCAACCAAGCGTGTCGATCAGGCAGTTGCGGGCGGTGTCATAGGCGAGGCCGCTCTTGATCTCGTACCGGGTGACATAGTCGACGATGTCGACCAGCACCTGGTCCGGATCGGGGCGTTGCGCGGACGGCGTGTCGGTGGACATGAACGGCCTCGCGGGCTCAGCTCAGCTCAGAACGCGTCGCCGGGCACGCGCACCCAGCCTTCCATCAGCACGCGCGCGCTGCGGCTCATGATGGCCTTCTTGACCGCCCATTCGCCGTCGACCTGCTGCGCCTCGGCGCCCACGCGCAACGTGCCGGACGGATGCCCGAAACGCACCGCGTTGCGCTCGCCGCCGCCGGCGGCCAGGTTGACCAGCGTGCCGGGGATGGCGGCGGCGGTGCCGATCGCCACCGCTGCCGTGCCCATCATGGCGTGGTGCAGCTTACCCATCGACAGCGCGCGCACCAGCAGGTCCACATCGGCCGCGGCCACCTTCTTGCCGCTGGAGGCGACGTAGTCGACCGGCCTGGCGACAAAGGCCACCTTGGGCGTGTGCTGGCGCTTGGCGGCCTCGTCCACGTTCTTGATCAGGCCCATGCGCAGCGCGCCGTAGGCACGGATGGTCTCGAACATCGCCAGCGCCCTGGTGTCGCTGTTGATGGCGTCCTGCAGCTCGGTGCCGGTGTAGCCGATGCTCTCGGCGTTGACGAAGATGGTCGGGATGCCGGCGTTGATCATGGTGGCCTTGAGCGTGCCCACGCCCGGCACTTCGAGGTCGTCGACCACGTTGCCGGTGGGGAACATCGCGCCGCCGGCGCCTTCTTCCTCGGCGGCCGGATCCATGAACTCAAGCTGCACTTCGGCGGCCGGGAAGGTCACGCCATCGAGCTCGAAATCGCCGGTTTCCTGCACTTCACCGTTGGTGACGGGCACATGGCCGATGATGGTCTTGCCGATATTGGCCTGCCAGATGCGCACCACGGCCACGCCGTTGTGCGGGATGCGGCTGGCATCGACCAGGCCGGCGCTGATGGCAAAGGGACCGACCGCTGCCGACAGGTTGCCGCAGTTGCCACTCCAGTCGACAAAGGGCTGGTCAATCGAGACCTGGCCGAACAGATAGTCGACATCGTGGTCGGGCCGTGTGCTCTTGGACAGGATGACGGTCTTGCTGGTGCTGGAGGTGGCGGCACCCATGCCGTCGATCTGCTTGCCATAGGGGTCGGGGCTTCCGATCACGCGCATCAGCAGCGCGTCGCGGGCCGGGCCGGGCACTTGTGCCGTTTCCGGCAAATCCTGCAGGCGGAAGAACACGCCTTTGCTGGTGCCGCCACGGATATAGGTGGCGGGAATCTTGATCTGGGGTACGTGAGTCATGGAAATCTTTGTCCTGGTTGGCCCGGGCGGCATGCGTGCCGCTCGGGCCCTTTGTCACAGCTTATGCAGTTGCCCGCGACGACTCAAGGAAGTCCTGCGCGAAGCGCTGCAGCACGCCGCCAGCTTCGTAGATCGACACTTCCTCGTCGCTGTCGAGGCGGCAGGTCACCGGCACTTCCACGCGCTCGCCGTTCTTGCGGTTCACCACCAGTGTCAGCGTGGCGCGCGGCTGGCGCTCGCCGATCACGTCATAGGTCTCGGTGCCGTCCAGGCCCAGCGTCAGGCGGTTCACGCCCGGCTTGAACTCCAGCGGCAGCACGCCCATGCCGATCAGGTTGGTGCGGTGGATGCGCTCGAAGCCCTCGGCGACGATGACTTCCACGCCGGCCAGGCGCACGCCCTTGGCGGCCCAGTCGCGCGACGAGCCCTGGCCATAGTCCGCGCCGGCGATGATGATCAGCGGCTGCTTGCGATCCATGTACGTCTCGATCGCTTCCCACATGCGCACGACCTTGCCTTCGGGCTCGATGCGCGCCAGCGAACCCTTCTTGACCTGGCCATCGACCACAGCCATTTCATTGATCAGGGTCGGGTTGGCAAAGGTGGCGCGCTGCGCGGTCAGGTGGTCGCCGCGGTGGGTGGCGTACGAGTTGAAGTCCTCTTCCGGCAAGCCCATCCTGGCCAGGTATTCCCCGGCGGCGCTGTTGAGCATGATGGCGTTGGACGGCGACAGGTGGTCGGTGGTGATGTTGTCGCCCAGCACCGCCAGCGGACGCAGCGCCTTGAGCGTGCGTTCGCCGGCCAGCGCGCCTTCCCAGTAGGGCGGGCGGCGGATGTAGGTGCTCTGCGGACGCCAGTCGTACAGGGGACTGACCGATTCGCCGCTGGCCGCGGTAATGGCGAACATCGGCTCGTAGACCTTGCGGAACTGTTCGGGCTTGACGCTCTTCGCCACGATCGCGTCGATCTCTTCGTCGCTCGGCCAGATGTCCTTCAGGTAGACCGGCTTGCCGTCCTGGTCCGTGCCCAGCACGTCCTTTTCGATATCGAAGCGGATGGTGCCGGCGATGGCATAGGCCACCACCAGCGGCGGCGAGGCCAGGAAGGCCTGCTTGGCGTACGGGTGGATGCGGCCATCGAAGTTGCGGTTGCCGGACAGCACTGCCGTCGCGTACAGGTCGCGGTCGATGATCTCTTGCTGGATCTTCGGGTCCAGCGCTCCGGACATGCCGTTGCAGGTGGTGCAGGCAAAGGCGACGATGCCGAAGCCAAGCTTCTCGAGGTCGGGCAGCAGATTCGCTTCTTCCAGGTACAGCTCGACTGCCTTGGATCCCGGGGCCAGCGACGACTTGACCCACGGCTTGCGCGCCAGGCCGCGAGCATTGGCGTTGCGCGCCAGCAGCGCGGCGGCGATCACGTTGCGCGGGTTGCTGGTGTTGGTGCAGCTGGTGATGGCGGCGATGATGACCGCGCCGTCCGGCATCAGGCCTTCGGCTTCCTGCGCGCGGGCCTTGTCCAGGTCGACGGCGATGCCGCGCTCGGCCAGCGCGGAGGTCGGCAGGCGCTTGTGCGGGTTGGACGGGCCGGCCATATTGCGCACCACGCTCGACAGGTCGAACTTCAGCACGCGCTCGTATTCGGCGTTCTTCAGCGAATCCGCCCACAGGCCGGCAGTCCTGGCGTACGTTTCGACCAGCTTGAGCTGCTCGTCGGTGCGGCCGGTCAGGCGCAGGTAATCGATGGTCTGCTCGTCGATGAAGAACATCGCGGCAGTGGCGCCATATTCCGGGGCCATGTTGGAAATAGTCGCGCGGTCGCCGAGCGTCAGGCTGGAGGCGCCTTCGCCACGGAACTCCAGATAGGCGCCGACCACCTTTTCCTTGCGCAGGAATTCAGTCAGGGCCAGCACGATGTCGGTGGCGGTGATGCCGGGCTGGCGCTTTCCGGTCAGCTCCACGCCGACGATATCCGGCAGGCGCATCCACGAGGCGCGGCCGAGCATCACGTTCTCGGCTTCCAGGCCGCCCACGCCGATGGCGATCACGCCGAGCGCATCCACATGCGGGGTGTGGCTGTCGGTGCCGACGCAGGTATCGGGGTAGGCCACGCCGTTGTCGGCGTGGATCACCGGCGACATCTTCTCCAGGTTGATCTGGTGCATGATGCCGTTGCCCGGCGGGATCACGTCGACGTTCTTGAACGCCTGCTTGGTCCAGTCGATGAAGTGGAAGCGGTCTTCGTTGCGGCGGTCTTCGATGGCGCGGTTCTTGGCGAACGCATCGGGGTCGAAGCCGCCGCACTCCACCGCCAGCGAATGATCGACGATCAGCTGCACCGGCACTACCGGGTTGACCTTGGCGGGGTCGCCGCCCTGGTCGGCGATGGCGTCGCGCAGGCCGGCCAGGTCCACCAGCGCGGTCTGGCCCAGGATGTCATGGCACACCACGCGCGCCGGGAACCACGGGAAATCGAGGTCGCGCTTGCGCCCGATCAGCTGCTTGAGCGAATCCGTCAGCGTGGCGGGATCGCAGCGGCGCACCAGGTTTTCTGCCAGCACGCGCGACGTGTACGGCAGCTTGTCGTAGGCACCCGGCTGGATTGCCTCGACCGCGGCGCGCGCGTCAAAGTAATCCAGCTTGGTGCCCGGTAGCGGTTTGCGGTTTGCAGAATTCATGGTGTAGGGAAATCAATATAGGTATGAAAAAGGGGTAGTGGTCCCATGTCAGCGACCAACTACCCCCTTGCCCGCAGGCCCGGATCAAGGCAACCCGACGCGGAGCAAACCGGCAGCCGGTCTTACTTGCGATCCTTCAGCGGCACGAACTTCAGGTTCTCCGGACCGGTGTAGTTGGCGCTCGGGCGGATGATCTTGTTGTCGATGCGCTGCTCGATAATGTGCGCGGCCCAGCCCGAAGTACGCGCGATCACGAACAGCGGCGTGAACATCGCCGTCGGCACGCCCATCATGTGGTAGCTCACCGCGCTGAACCAGTCCAGGTTCGGGAACATCTTCTTGATGTCCCACATCACCGTTTCCAGGCGCTCGGCGATGTCAAACATCTTCATCGAGCCGGCATCCTT
>NZ_KB944498.1:0-122570 GCF_000389805.1 Cupriavidus sp. GA3-3 | reverse complement strand
CACCATCATGGGCCGCATCGACGACGTGCTGAACGTGTCGGGCCACCGCATGGGGACGATGGAGATCGAGTCCGCGCTGGTGTCCAACCCGCTGGTGGCCGAAGCCGCCGTGGTGGGCCGCCCCGACGACATGACCGGCGAGGCCATCTGCGCCTTCGTCGTGCTCAAGCGTTCGCGTCCGACTGGCGAAGAGGCCGTCAAGATCGCGACGGAGCTGCGCAACTGGGTCGGCAAGGAGATCGGCCCGATCGCCAAGCCCAAGGACATCCGCTTTGGCGACAACCTGCCCAAGACGCGCTCGGGCAAGATCATGCGGCGCCTGCTGCGGTCGCTGGCCAAGGGAGAGGAGATCACGCAGGACACCTCGACGCTGGAGAATCCGGCTATCCTGGAGCAGCTCAAGCAGGCGCAGTGATCGTCTGGCTTCGGCCCGATCGAGCCCTTGAACCCGCCGCCGCGTTCCCGCGCGCCGGCGGGTTTGTTACGATAGCCCCCCACCGACCACGGACCGTCCCCAATGCCTGAAGCCCAGTCGCGCTTTCGCCGACGGTTGCTGCTGTACTACGGCCTGTTCACGCTAGGGTTGTTCGGCTTCGTCGGCATGATGGGGCTGCTTGAAAAGTCCAATGCCGATGCGCTGTGGCTCGGCTACGTCTTCCTCTTCATCACCATCGCGATCTATGCCTGCATCGGCCTGATCTGCCGCACCTCTGACCTGAACGAGTACTACGTTGCCTCGCGGCGCGTGCCGGCGCTGTTCAACGGCATGGCGATTGCCGCCGACTGGATGAGCGCGGCGTCCTTCATCGGCCTGGCCGGCATCCTGTTTGCCTCGGGCTACGAAGGGCTGGCCTATGTGATGGGCTGGACCGGCGGCTACTGCCTGGTGGCCTTCCTGCTGGCGCCGTACCTACGCAAGTACGGCGGCTACACCATTCCCGATTTCCTCGCGGCGCGCTACGGCAACGGCAAGCCCGGCGGCAACCTGCCAGTGCGCGCGATCGCGGTGCTGGCGGCCTCGCTCTGCTCCTTCGTCTACCTGGTTGCGCAGATCCAGGGCGTGGGGCTGGTGGTGACGCGCTTTATCGGCGTGGAGTTTGCCGTCGGCATCTTCTTCGGGCTGGCCGGCATCCTGGTGTGCTCGTTCCTGGGCGGCATGCGCGCGGTCACATGGACGCAGGTGGCGCAGTACATCATGATGATCGTCGCCTTCCTGGTCACGGTATCGATGATCGCGTGGAAGCATCACCACGAAGCGTTGCCGCAGCTCAGCTACGGCACGCTGCTGTCGCAACTCGACGCGCGCGAGCAGCAACTGGAGCGCGAGCCGGCCGAGCAGGCCGTGCGCGAGTACTACCGGCAGCAGGCCATCCTGCTGCAGGAGCGCATCGCCCGGCTGCCCGATTCCTTTGCCCAGGAGCGCGACGCGCTCGACGCGCGGCTGCAGGACCTGCGCACGCGCAATGCCCCGCTGCGCGACATCAAGTCGCTGGAGCGCGAACGGCTGGAATTCCCGCGCGACCCCGCGGCGGCACAGCAGCAGTGGAACCAGCAGCGGGCAGACGCACTGGCCCGCAGCCGCCATTCGCTGTCATCGACCGAACCCTATCCCGCGGCATCGGAGCAGGAGCGCAAGACCAAGCGGCTGAATTTTGTCCTGCTGGTGTTCTGCCTGATGGTCGGCACCGCCAGCCTGCCGCACATCCTGACGCGGCTCTACACCACCCCGTCGGTCAAGGAAACGCGCAACTCCGTGGCCTGGGCCGTGTTCTTCATCGCCTTGCTGTACGTGTCCGCGCCCACGCTGGCAGCGTTGGTCAAATTCGAGTTCTTCCAGCACCTGGTGGGAACCCCCTACGCCGAATTGCCGCAGTGGGTGGTGCAATGGCGCAAGGTCGATCCACCCGTGTTCGGCATCCGCGATGTCAACGGCGACGGCATCGTGCAATGGGCCGAGATCCTGCTCCAGCCCGACATGATCGTGCTGGCCGCCCCGGAAATTGCCGGCCTGCCATACGTGATCTCCGGCCTGATCGCCGCCGGCGCCCTGGCCGCGGCGCTGTCCACCGCCGACGGCCTGTTGCTGACCATCGCCAATGCGCTCTCGCACGACGTCTTCTATCACATGGTCGACCGCCAGGCGAGCCACCAGCGGCGCGTCACCACCGCCAAGATCGTGTTGCTGGGCGTGGCGCTTTTTGCCTCCTACGTCACATCGCTGCGCCCCGGCAATATCCTCTTCCTGGTCGGCGCCGCGTTCTCGCTGGCCGCCTCCAGCTTCTTTCCGGTACTGGTCCTCGGCATCTTCTGGCGCCGCACCACCGCCGCCGGCGCAGTCGCCGGCATGGCCGCCGGGCTGGGCGTGGCGGTCTACTACATCATCGTCAACTACCCGTTCTTCACCCGCATGACCGGCATCTTCGGCAACCGCTGGTTCGGCGTCGACCCGATCGCCTCCGGCGCCTTCGGTGTGCCGGCGGGCTTCGCCGTGGCCATCATCGTCAGCCTGCTGACGCCACGCAATGCACCGGTGATCGACCGGCTGGTGAGCTACCTGCGCAAGGGGTAGGGCGGATGGGGTTGTCAAGTAAGGGGGGATACGGCGACGAGGCACTGGATTCGCCAGGCAACTCTGCTATAATCTCGGACTTCCCGGAGAGATGGATGAGTGGTTTAAGTCGCACGCCTGGAAAGCGTGTATAGGTTAACAGCCTATCGGGGGTTCGAATCCCCCTCTCTCCGCCAGAACACTATGCAAAGCAAAGCCGCCCGCCTGGGCGGCTTTTTTTGTTTCCAGTCTCTGGTGGCTTCGTATGCCTGAAGGGCCCAAAGAAAAGCCCTCGGCCAGGGTAGGCGAGGGCTGAAGTAGTAGTGGGCGAGTCGCGGGATCGCCCGTGAGCGATGGTCGTATAGGACCTTGTATCGCGCATCCCTCTAAATAGAGGTGTTGCCGCAAGGCGACATGGCTATGCCAGCCATCTCGGCGCCGGATTGGCTGAGCGTGCCAAGCCAGTCGTTCTGTCCGCCAAGTTTTAGTGTCCGTGAGAGGGCTTCCGCCATGTACCCGGTGCCCGGTATCCTCCCGGCCATGACCAAACTCACCTTCCAACTCGAAATCCGCCCCGCCTTGCCCGCAGACGCGCAAGCGGTGGAAGCCATCCTGACCGACACCTACCTCGGCACCTGGAAGCCGCAATTGACAGCCGCCGCGGCAGCTGCTTTTGAACGGCAAGGCAAGACCCGAAGCTACGTCGAAGCGCGCCTGCAAGCATTCCGCGTAGCCTGCGTGGATGGCGTGCCCGCGGCCATGGTGGATTGGGAGAACAACTTTATCTGGGCCCTGCATGTCGGGCGAACATGGCAACGCATGGGGCTGGGCGGGGCGCTGCTGGCCCATGCCGAAGGCGAGATTGCCCGCGCCGGGCATTGCGAGGCGAGGCTGGAGACGGACACATTCAACGTGCAAAGCCGCTCGTTCTACCGGCGCCATGGTTATGCCGAGATCGATTTCTATCCCGACGAAAGCTGGGACAGCGGCTTTACCACTGTGCTGCTGTCGAAAGCGCTGCCGCCAGCCTGAGCCTGCGCGCCGGCGCCGGCTTGGCACGGGTAGCCAACCTCATGCGCAAATTGCATGAACCTGTGTGCCTGCCCGTGAAAGAATCAGGCATCTATTTCGAATCTATGGCACTTGCCCCAATGTCCGAACCCATCGTTCACCTCAACGGCACCCTGACCCCTCTCTCCGAAGCCCGCATCCCCGTCCTCGACCGCGGCTTCATCTTTGGCGATGGCATCTACGAAGTCATCCCTTACTACAACGGCAAGCCATTCCGCGCGGACCAGCATCTGGCCCGCCTGCACCGCAGCCTGGAGGGCATCGGGATTCCCGATCCATACAGCGCCGGGCAGTGGCTGGAGCTGGTCGGCGAGGTGGTCGAGGCCAACGGCCTGTCGGACCAGCTGGTCTACATCCAGGTGTCGCGCGGCGTCGCCAAGCGCACGCATGCGTTTCCGAAGGAGGTCGTGCCGACGGTGCTGATCATGACCAACCCGATGGCGTTGCCGTCGGCGCAGATGCTTGAGCAGGGCGTGGCGTGCGTGACGATGGAGGACCGGCGCTGGCTGAACTGCCAGATCAAGTCGACGTCGCTGCTGGGCAACGTGCTGGCGGCGCAGCATGCGGTGGAGCACGGCGTGATCGAGGCGATCCAGTTCCGGGATGGCTGGCTGACCGAGGCGTCGGCGTCCAATGTGTGGGTGGTGCGCGATGGCCGCGTGATGGCGCCGCCCAAGGACAACCTGATCCTGGAAGGCATCCGCTATGGGTTCATGGAAGAGGTCTGTGCCGCGCTGGGGATTGCGCTGGAGGCGCGCCGCATTGCGAAGGAAGAGGTGTTCGCCGCCGATGAGGTGATGCTGTCGTCGGCCAGCAAGGAGCTGCTGCCGGTGGTGACTATCGATGGCCGCGCCATCGGCAAGGGGGTGCCGGGGCCGGTCTTTGGCCGGCTTTACGCTGCGTACCAGGCTGCCAAGGCTGCGCTTTGAGCTGATTTGCGTGCGTGCTAGGATGCCTCGGGATCGATCGAGGAGTCAGCCATGGCCAAGCGTGAGCGTGGCCGGCGTGCCCTGCAGGACGAGGTGAGCCGGCGCATCCAGCAAATCTATGAAATCGGCGAGGACGGCGCCAAGGTCCGGGTGCCGGCGCCTGTGCCGCACGCGCGCGATGCGCGCGGGCGCAACTGGAATATGACGGGCTTCGGCAATGCGTCCGGCTACGAGGCCAGCATCCGCGCGGTGGTCGACAAGGTGCGCGACGAGTTCGACCTGAGCGACGCGCCGGAGAACCGCGCGCCCAATCCGTTCGGGGACTGAAGCGCCGGCCGTCGTCCTACTCGACCGATACGACGATGGCGACGCGCCGGTTCTCGCTGCGTCCGGCGGCGGTGCGGTTGTCGGCCACTGGGCGGCTCTTGCCCCGTCCGCGAACTTCGATGTTTTCCGGCGCAAAGCCGGCGCCCCCCAGCAGCCTTGCCACCGCTTCGGCGCGCCGCACTGACAGCGACTGGTTGTATTCGGCCGAGCCCGCGTCGTCGGTGTGGCCATCCACGCGCAGGCGCTCGATGCCCGCGCCCTTCAGCGCCCGCCCGAGGCGCTGCACATTGGCGGCGCGCTCAGCGTCGATCAGGTCCTCATTGAATCCGAACAGCAGCTTGTCTGACAAGCCGAGTTCCCAGCCTTCATCGGTCAGGGCGAAGCCTTCCTGCTTCAGCACCGCGACCTGGGCCGGAGACAGCCCGGTGGCGGGCGGCGCGGTCTGGCAGCCGGCCAGCGACAGCCCCGCCAGCACGACGGCGGCGAGCCAGAGTTTCCACAGGGACTTCCAGCAGGGCGGGGTCAGGCGTTCGGGCATGCGGGTTCTCATTGCGTGACGTCCAGGCGCGGCTCGGCGCTTTGCCAGGTGCCGCCGGAGCGCCGCTTGGCGCCGTACATGGCGGCGTCGGCCGCGTGCAGCAGCGCCTGGCTGCCTTGCGCGTGGACAGGGAAGACGGCCAGGCCGATGCTGAGCGACGCCTGCACCGTGCTGCCGTCGGGCAGGTCGATCGGGGCGGACATCGCCTGCAGGATATGCTCGGCGATATGGATGGCGTCGCGCGGCGCGCGCAGCGCTGCGGCCAGCACGGCGAATTCGTCGCCGCCGATGCGTGCCACGGTGTCGCCGGCGCGCAGGCTGGCGCGGATGCGCTGGGCCACGGCCACCAGCACGGCATCGCCGGCGGCATGGCCGTGGCGGTCGTTGATGTTCTTGAAATCGTCACTGTCCAGGTACAGCACGGCCGCGTATTCGTCGTTGGCAGCGGCATGGCGCACAGCGTGCTCCAGCGCTTCGACGAAGGCGGCGCGGTTGAGCAGGCCGGTCAGCGCATCGTGGTTGGCGCGGTGGGCGAGCGAGCGGTTCTCGTGCTGCATCTGGTTCTGCCAGGTCTGCAGTTCGTCCAGCAGGCCGTTGAAGTCCTCGCTGAGGGCATTGAGTTCCGCGATGCTGGCCGGCGGCGTGCGCTGCGCGAAATCGCGCTTGGAACGCACCGCGTGCGCCACGCGCATCAGGTTGCGCAGCGGCTCGACGATCTGCACCAGCAGCCGGCTGGCCAGGTAGTGGGCGCCGACGGCGGTCAGCAGCAGGCAGCCAAGCAGGCCGAGCGCGCCGCGCAGCAGGAAATGCAGCAGGTTGCGGGGATCGCCACTGACGCGCAGCATGCCGACCTGTTGCGTCTGGTGCAGGATCGGTTGTTCCACGACCCCCATGCTCAGCCACTCGCTCAGCACGTGGCGCAAGCCGGTCAGTGGCGCCTGGCCGGGGCGCTGCCATTCGGCCAGCACGTGGTTGCCGTGGTCGTAGACGGTGGCGCGCGCGATGTCCTCGGACGCGGCGATGGCCGCCAGTGTCTCGCCGGTGGCCGCCTGGTCGCGGAATACGACCGGCGCCTCCAGGGTGTAGGCGATCGAGCGGGCCACCAGCCGCACGTTGTGGTCGGCATAGACGCGCAGTGCGGTCAGGCCCAGGGCGGTCAGCGATACCCCGGCAGTAAATACCGCGATCAGCGCCACGCCCAGGTGGATCCGGCGCAGCACGCTGTAGAGGGTGGGGCGGGCGCCGTTGCCGCGCGCCGGCTGGTGGGCGCTCATGACGGCGCTCCCTTGCGGCGGCCCAGCTGCAGCACGCCGGGGTGCACGTGCACGCCGCTGCGGGCGAGCGTGTCGAGGTTGACGCGGAACGAGACCTGCTGGTCGCGGATGTTCAGGCAGAACATGCTGCCGACCTCGCACTCGAAGTCTTCCTCGGCGATCACCAGCACAGGGCGGCCGGTCAGCTCGCCCGACAGCCGCTTGCGGCGGGCTTCGTTCATGGCGCCGATGTAGAGGGCATCGCAGGCCGGATGCAGCATGTCGGCCAGCACGTCGACCTGGCGCGCGCGCACCGGGCGGCCGTTGGCGAGCGTGCCGCCTTCCATCAGCCGCGCGGAGTAGCGGCTGGTGCTGTCCACGCACAGCCGCACCGGGTCGCGCTCAACCGGCCAGCGTGCATACCCCAGCAGGCTGAAGACCACGCGCGCGACCAGGTCGGTGCGCTGCGGCGCGGGCTGCGCCGTCACCGCCGGCGGCAGCATGGCCGGCAGCACCGCCAGCGTCACGGCGAGCAGGGCCGGCAGGGCGCGGCGCAGCAGCGGTGGACGTCGGGTGGAATCGGCACTGGGAAGGGCGCTGGCTGGGGCAGGAGCCATGGTCTGGGAAAGGAGGTTCGGTACGGCCTGTATGGATGGTGGGCTGGCCGCAGCCGCGGTTATTGTCCGGGGGCGGGTTCCGGGCGGTCAAGCGTCCGGCACGGGCGGAATCCGCCCCGGAACCCGCTTGTGCGGGCATGCTTGCGTGGGGCCCGTTTGCGACGCGGCGTGATACGGAATGTTTAACGGTTTTGGGTCGTTTTCCTGAAGTCAGGCGGGAACGCGCGCAGCGCTTCGCCGTGGCGGGCACAACACTTAGAATGGGTCCATCGTCCCCAACGCGCGCCTCGCCGCCGCATGCCGCCATGATTGCCGACCCGCTTTTCCGCTTCCTGCACGTTGCCGGCGTTGCCGTCTGGGTGGGCGGCATGTTCTTCGCCTACCTGTGCCTGCGGCCGGTGGCCGGCACCGTGCTGGAACCGCCGCCGCGGCTGCGGCTCTGGCGCGGCGTGTTTGCCCGCTTCTTCCCGTGGGTATGGGCGGCGGTGATCGCGATCCTGCTGAGCGGTGCGGCGATGATGGCGGCAGTGGGCATGTCCGCTGCCCCACGCAACTGGCACCTGATGATGGGCGTCGGCCTCGTCATGACGGTGATTTTCTGCTACGTGTGGTTTGGGCCGTATCGCGTGCTGGGCCGGGCCGTGGATGCCCAGGACTGGCCGGCCGCCGGTGCCGCGCTGAACCGCATCCGGCAGGCGGTGGGGACCAACCTGGTGCTCGGGCTGGTCAATATCGCCGTGGCCACGCTGGGGCGCTGGCTGGCCTGAGCGGCCCGATGCCCCGGCATGGCCCTGAATCATCGCGTCACCACCTGGCAATGGGAGAGCCGTTATGCGCGTCATCGCATGTCTTGCCGTCCTTGGCCTTGCAATGGCGGGCGCACCGGCCCGCGCCGAGCAAGGCAATGGCCTGAGCGCTGAATATGAACGCTGCATGGCCAAGGCCATCTCGACTGCCGACATCCTCGGCTGCGCTGCGGTCGAAACACGGGTCCAGGACGTGGCGCTGAACAGCGCCTATCAAGGCTTGCTGCGGCGGCTGGAAGCGCCGCGCACCGGCCAGTTGCGGGTGGCGCAGCGTGCCTGGCTGGAATTCCGCCAGGCCAATTGCGCCTATGTGGCCAATCCGGCCGGCGGCACGGCCGCGCGCGTGGCCGGAGCGACCTGCATGGCCCGCATGAGCGCCGCGCGGGTGCGCGAATTGCGTGACTTCGCCACCGAGGCCGCCGCCCGGTGAGCGGGCGAGCCATGTGCTAGAGTTCCCAGACACCTGTGCAGCGGCACGTCTCACCAGGAGATGGATCATGGCAAGTGAATCACGGAACAACCTTAAGGCTTTTGTGCAAACCGCGCCCCAGGCGGGGCGCTATGTGTGGGTCATCGCGCTGGTGGACTTTGGCGCGCAGCAGATCCGGCGCGCCATCGTCTCGGACGACACCTTCACCACCTCGGATGCCGCGCGGGTAGCGGGCGAGGCCCAGCTCAAGGCGATGGCCGAAGACCACTAGGCTGGGGCCAGTGTTGCGCGCCGGCATCTTTGTGATCAACGGATACCGTTTCTTACATTGCGCCGGGATCGGTGCGCGCTAGACTGTGGGCATGTTCCTCCACAAGAAAGGACTCCCATGACACATCGCGCGCTCCGGCCGGCCAAGGTCCTCCTGCTGGCGGCCCTGCTGGGTTCCGGCCTGACGTTCAGTGCGGCGTCGATGGCCCAGGTGTCGGTCAATATTGCCATCGGCGTACCACCGCCGGCCCCGATCTACGAGGTCGTGCCCGCACCGCGCTCCGGCTATGTCTGGATGCCGGGCTACTGGGACTGGGATGATCACCACCACAAGCACGCCTGGAAGAAGGGGCGCTGGGAACGTGAACGCCCCGGCTATATCTATGAGTCGCCGCGCTGGATCCAGTCGCGCGACGGCTGGGTGCTGGTGCCGGGTCGCTGGGACCAGGGCGGGTACAAGGACAAGGGGCAGAAGGATAAGGGCCACAAGGACAAGGGCTATCACTGCCCACCCGGCCACGCCAAGAAGGGCGAGTGCTGAGGTGCCGGCCACCGGGCGCAGCACGGTGACGCCGGGTGGCCTTGCCATGCTACGATCGCCGCCATGACAGCCGCGCCCACGCGGCACATCGGCGGCGGATACCGGAGGTAGCAATGGCAAAGCACGTTTTCACGCGCGCGCAGTATCTCGACATCCTCAATGACAGCCTGCGCAAGCATCCCGGCTGGCAGCCCGGCATGGCCTTTGTGTTCCTGCCGCCTGGCGCCGATGCCAGCCAGGCCACGGCCGTGGGCTGCACCGGGCCGATGGAGGCCATTCCTGTCTATGCGGAAATCCAGCGCGTGGCTGCCGAACTGATCGAAGTCGGCAACGAATAGCGGCGCCGGTCGCGTTGCGGCCGGTGGGTGCCGCGAGTGCGTACAATACCGGCCTCTACAGACTTTCGGATAATGCCGTGAAGAAAACGGACCTGGAAAAAAACAAGGGCCTGAAGATCGCCAACAGCCTGAAGCAGGCTTCGGCGGGCCGGGGTATTCCCGGCGGCGCTGCGCGCCCGGACCGGCGCGAACAGCGCCGGCTGGACCAGGAGCAAGGTCTGGTGCCCTTTGCGTGCAAGCTGGACGGCACGCTGGTCAAGCGCCTGCAAGCGCTTGCCGTGGATCACCCGGGTGGCATGACCGGGCTGCTCAATGAGCTGCTGGCGGGCGCGTTGCCGCCGGAGCAGGGCCAGAGCTGAAATATGGTGGCCGCGCCCGCGGCCACCTGCCTGACCCCATCAGGTCGCGAGCGGGTCAGTCCTCTTCTTCGTCAAGGAATTCGCGGCGCAGCATCCAGTTGGCGATGGCTTCGTCGCAGATGCGCTTGAATTTCTGCTTGTCCGGCATCTTGTCGAACAGCTGGAAATTGACCAGCGCCATGCCGGCATCGGTGATATAGAACATCCGGCTCGGATCGTCTTCATGGACGATGCGGCCATCGATGGCGTCTTCCTCGCTTTCCGCCGGCATGTCTTCTAGCTCGACCACGCGGCAGGTGAAGCGCGGGCTGCGGGTATGGGTCAGATACTCGAACTCGTCGTGCATGACCTCGCCGCCTTTGCCTGCGATAACGGCGAAGCCCCAGATAAAGCGGGGCATCGGCAGATCGGACAGATCTTCAATCTCGTCCATGGTGTTCTCCCTGATTCAATCCCCGCATTATCGCCCGGAACGCCGCCACCTCAAACGTTGACGTGGCGCTTAGGGCTTTGCCTGGCAGTTGGCCAGCGCCGGCGCGGCGTTTTCGGCCTGCATCAGGTCGCGCAGCGTGCCTTCCTCGCCCTTGGTCCACCATTCGTAGCGGCCGCCGACATAGCGCGCGCCGGAGGCCGACACGGTGCTGACCGCCAGCACGGGCTTGCCATCGATGCGGAACACCGCCGCCTGGTTGTCCGGACTGTTGAAATAGCGCACGGAAAGCGTCTTGCCGCCGTCGCACTGGTAGCGCACGGCGCGCACGTCCGGGAAGCGCACGCCGTCGATGCCGGGCGCACGGGCGGCGTGTGCCGCGGCGCATGCGCCGAGGGTTGCGAGCAGGGCCACGGCGCGGGCGCAGGACAGGATCGGGCGAGTGGTCATGGCTTTGCCTTGGTCGATGGGTGGATTGTCAGCCAGTTGAGAGGGGCGGCGCCGGCGTCCGGGTCAGCCGAGCATGTAGCCGGCGGCGAGCGTGCGGAAACTCTCGATTTCGCGCGCCTGCCAGGCCTCGTCCTCGCCGAGTTCCTCGGCCAGGATAGCGGCCACGGCCGGCGCGGCGTCCACGGCGGCGCGCGCGTCCAGGAACAGCGCGCGGTTGCGGCGGGCCAGCACGTCCTCGACCCGGCGCGCCAGTTCGTGCCGGGCCGCAAAGCGCACGTGCGCTTCGGTCAGGCCTGACGCCGGTGCCAGCATGCGGTCATATCCGGGCAGCGCGCGCAGCAGGTCCAGCTCATTGCCGTAGTAGCGGTCCGGCGAGCCTGAATCCGGCGGCGGCAGCCCGGCCGGCAGCCCCGCCGCGCCGTGCAGGGGCAGCTCGGCGGTCACGCACGGGGCCGCGCGCACCATCTGGCGCTGGATCGCGGTCTCGATCACGTCTTCAGCCATCTTGCGGTAAGTGGTCCACTTGCCGCCGGTGACGGTGATCAGCCCGGCCTTGGACACCAGGATCGTATGCTCGCGCGACAGCGACGCGGTAGAGGCCTCGCCGGTGGCCCGCACCAGCGGCCGCAGGCCGGCCCAGACACTGGTGACGTCGGCGCGGGTCGGGTCCCTGGCGAGGTAGCGCGACGCGGTTTCCAGGATGAAGTCGACGTCGTCGGCGCCGGCGTCTGGTTCCAGCGGCAGGTCGCGGCGCGGGGTGTCGGTGGTGCCGACGATGGTGTGGCCGTTCCAGGGCACCACGAACAGCACCCGGCCGTCGTCGGTCTTGGGGATCAGGATGGCGCGCTCGCCCGGCAGGAAGCTGCGCGGCAGCGTCAGGTGCACGCCCTGGCTGGGCGCGACCATGGCGCGCGCGTGGCCGTCTTCCATCTGCCGGATCGCATCGACCCACACGCCGGTGGCGTTGATCACGCAGTCGGCGCGCAGGTGGAAGGTGGCGTCGCCCAGCACATCCTGCACGGTCACGCCGCTGATCACGCCGCCTTGCTGGCTCAGGCCCGTCACGCGCATGTAGTTGAGCGCGGTGCCGCCCACGTCGAACAGCGTGCGCATCAGCGCCACCGCCAGCCGCGCATCGTCGAACTGGCCGTCGAAATACAGGTTGCCGCCGCGCAGCGGACGCCCGCCGACGTGCTCGGCCAGGTTGGGCGCCGCGGCTAGCACCTCGCGGTGGTTCAGCCAGCGGCTGCCGGCCAGGTTGAGGTCGCCGGCCAGCATGTCGTAGACCTTGAGGCCGATGCCGTAGAAGGGCTGGTCGAACAGCTGGTAGGCCGGCACCACGAAGCCCAGCGGCCACACCAGGTGCGGCGCGTTGCGCGCCAGCAGGCCGCGCTCGTGCAGGGCCTCGCGCACCAGGCTGATATTGCCCTGGGCCAGGTAGCGCACGCCGCCATGCACCAGCTTGGTGGCCTTGCTGGAGGTGCCCTTGGCAAAATCCGCGGCTTCGACCAGCAGCGTGCGGTAGCCGCGCGAGGCGGCGTCGACTGCGGTGCCCAGGCCGGTGGCGCCGCCGCCGATGACGATCACATCCCAGCGCGGCTCGCGCTCCAGGGTGGCGAGCAGGGCGGCGCGGTCGGGGGGCTGGATCGGGGTGGAGACTCTCTGCATGACGCTTTTCTTGGGGGTGTGTTCGGGGTGGGCCGGCGCTCAGGCGTGGCTGCCGCTGGCTTCGTCCTCGCGCGCCCAGTCGCGCGCGCGGTCGACTGCGCGATGCCAGCGCGCCAGCCGGTGGCCGCGCGCGTCAGCCGACAGGTTCGGCTCAAAGCGCCGCTCCACCTGCCATTGCTGCGCGATCTCCGCCGGATCGCTCCAGTAACCGGTGGCAAGTCCCGCCAAGTAGGCGGCGCCCAGCGCGGTGGTTTCGGTCACGCGCGGGCGGACCACCGGGGTGCCGAGCAGGTCGGCCTGCATCTGCATCAGCAGGTCGCTGCGCGAGGCGCCACCGTCCACGCGCAGTTCGGCCAGCGAGATGCCGGCATCCTTCTGCATGGCTTCCAGCACGTCGACGCTCTGCAGCGCGATCGATTCCAGCGCCGCGCGCGCGATCTGCGGCCGGCCGGTGCCGCGCGTCATGCCAACCAGCGTGCCGCGTGCAAACGGGTCCCAGTGCGGCGCGCCCAGGCCGGCAAAGGCGGGCACCAGCACCACGCCGCCGGTGTCGTCGCACTGGCGCGCCAGCGGCTCGATCTCGGGAGCGCTATTGATGATCTTGAGGCCGTCGCGCAGCCACTGGATGGTGGCGCCGCCCATGAACACGCCGCCTTCCAGGCAATATTGCGTCTGGCCGCGGATCTGCCAGCCGATCGTGGTCAGCAGCCGGTTGTGCGACGTGACCGGCTGCGAGCCGGTATTCATCAGCAGGAAGCAGCCGGTGCCGTAGGTGTTCTTGGCCATGCCCGGCGACAGGCAGGCCTGGCCGAAGGTGGCGGCCTGCTGGTCGCCGGCGATGCCGGCAATGGGGATCTGCATGCCGAACAGCCGCGCCGAGGTGCGCGCCACCTCGCCGCTGGACGCCACCACCTCGGGCAGCAGCGCGTGCGGGATGTCCAGCAGCGCCAGCAGCGCATCGTCCCACTCGAAGTTGTGGATATTGAACAGCATGGTGCGCGAGGCATTTGACACATCGGTGACATGGCGCGCGCCGTCGGTCAACTGCCAGATCAGCCAGCTGTCGACGGTGCCGAAGGCCAGCTCGCCGCGCTGGGCGCGTTCGCGCGCGCCTTCGATGTTGTCGAGCATCCAGCGCAGCTTGGTGCCGGAGAAGTAGGCATCGATGATCAGGCCGGTCTTGTCGCGGAACAGCTCGCCGTGGCCGGCGGCCTGCAGCGCCTCGCACATGGGCGCGGTGCGGCGGTCCTGCCAGACCAGCGCGCGCCCGACCGGCTCGCCGGTCTTGCGGTCCCACAGCACAGTGGTCTCGCGCTGGTTGGTGATGCCGATGGCGCGCACCTGCGCGGCCGAGATGCCGGCATCGGACAGCACCGCGTGCGCCACCGCCAGCTGCGATTGCCAGATCTCGTAGGGGTCGTGCTCGACATGGCCGGGATGTGGGTAATATTGGCGGAACTCGCGCTGCGCGAGCCGCACCACATTGCCGGCATGGTCGAACAGGATGGCCCGCGAGCTGCTGGTGCCCTGGTCGAGCGCCAGCACATATTGCGGCTCGGTGGGAAGCTGGGACGATGCAGGGCGCTGGGCCTGCGCGGCTGGCTGGTTCATGCGTTCAATCCTGACAATGACAAAGCACGCCGGCCCGGCCGGCGCATGGATTCCTGATGGCTGAAACGTCTTCCTTGCCACCCGCGGACGCCGCGGGCAACTTCGCCGCCGATCCCGCCGCGCAGATCGCCGCCTCGCTGGCGGCGCGCAGCGGCTTCGACGCCGCCGCCAAGCTGCGCCTGATGGCGGCAGGCCAGCAGGTTGGCTGGCTGCCGCGTGCCCATGCGGCAATCTTGCGCGGCATGGGCGCCATCCTCGGCCCGGACGAGCGCCTGGCCGATGGCACCACGGCGGCAGAACTGCTGCCCGGGCGCAATGACTTCGACGCGCGCAGCGCCGCGCTGCAGGCGCTGGCCCGCCAGCTGGCCGATGCCGGCCATGTGCGCGGCTGGCGTGACGAACTGTTCGCGGTCACCCCTGCGCTGGACGCGCCCGCACTTACCGTGGTGGAGCGCGCGGCGGCGCGCTTTCTCGGGCTGCTGACCTTTGCCTCGCACATGAACGGCATTGTGGATGGCGATGTCGACGGCGGTCCCGCCCTGTGGATCTCGCGGCGCAGCCCGGCCAAGTCGGTCGACCCCGGCATGTGGGACAACCTGGTCGCCGGCGGCATGCCGCACGGCAGCGATCCGCTGGCGACGCTGGTGCGCGAATGCGAGGAAGAATCCGGCATCCCGCCCGCGCTGGCGCAGGGCGCGCAGGCCCACGGCATGATCGAGGTGCTGCGCGACCTGCCCGAAGGCGTACAGTGGGAGCAGGTCTACGTCTACGACCTGCTGCTGCCGCCCGGCTTCACGCCGCGCAACCAGGATGGCGAGGTCAGCGAGCACCGGCGCGTCGATGTGGCCGCATTGCTTGCTATCATGTCGGCCGGCGCCATGACGGTTGATGCGACACTGGTGACGCTGGATGCCCTTGGGCGGCGCGGCTGGCTCGGTCCTGACCATCGCGCCTGAGCCGTCGCCGCGGGTTCCGCCTGTGCCGGTCTTGCCGACCGCGCTGACCTGATTTTTCCGGCCTTGCGCCGCGCCACTCCGACAGAACAACACACCATGAGCAACACCGGATTCATCCTGACCCTCTCGTGCCCCGACCAGCCGGGCATCGTCCATGCCGTCTCGGGCCTGCTGTTCCAGCACGGCTGCAATATCGTCGATTCCGACCAGTACGGTGACGAGTACGCCGGCCGCTTCTTCATGCGCGTGCATTTCACGCCGGCCGCCGGCGGCCCGGACCTGGACACGCTGAAGGCCGCGTTCGCGCCGGTGGGCGACCAGTTCGGCATGCAGTGGGAGCTGAACGACGCCGCGGTCAAGCCGCGCGTGATGATCATGGTGTCCAAGATCGGCCACTGCCTGAACGACCTGCTGTTCCGCGCCAAGGTGGGCGGCCTGCCGGTCGAGATCGCGGCCATCGTCTCGAACCACCGCGACTTCTACCAGCTGGCGGCATCGTATGACGTGCCGTTCTTCCACCTGCCGCTGATGAACGCCTCGGCCGAGCAGAAGGCAGCGCAGGAAGCGCGCGTGTTCGACGTGGTGCAGGAGCAGAAGATCGACCTGGTGGTGCTGGCGCGCTACATGCAGGTGCTGTCCGATGACCTGTGCCGCAAGCTGGCCGGCCGCGCGATCAATATCCACCACTCGTTCCTGCCCAGCTTCAAGGGCGCCAAGCCGTACTACCAGGCGCATGAGCGCGGCGTGAAGCTGATCGGCGCGACCGCGCACTACGTCACCGCCGACCTGGACGAAGGCCCGATCATCGAGCAGGAGATCGAGCGCGTGGACCACAGCATGGACCCGGAGCAACTGACCGCCGTCGGCCGCGACGTGGAATGCGTGGCACTGGCGCGCGCGGTCAAGTGGCATGCCGAACACCGTATCCTGCTGAACGGCCACAAGACCGTGGTGTTCAAGTAATTCTCTGCCCGACCCTCGGTGTTCTCCCCTCTCCCGCTTGCGGGAGAGGGGCCGGGGGAGAGGGCTGGCCTGTCGCAAGAGCGAGGCGCCGGGCATCACCGCCAGCAAGGCAGCGTCAAGCCGGTCCCCGGCGCGCTCACTCTCGCTCCGCCACCACACACTTCACCCCACTGTCGGCCACGATCTGGTCGAACGGCGCTGCCAGCGGCTCGTCGGTAAAGAGCCGGTCGACCTGCGACACATGCGCCAGCTCCACCATCGCCTGGCGATTGAACTTGCTGGCGTCCGCCGCCAGCCACACCTCGCGTGAATGCTCGATGATGGTCCGCGCCACCTTGACCTCGCGGAAATCGTAGTCGCGCAGCGTGCCGTCGGTCTCGATGCCCGAGATGCCGATCAGCCCGATATCCACCTTGAACTGGCGGATGAACTCCACCGTGGCCTCGCCCACGATGCCGCGGTCGCGTGAGCGCAGCACGCCGCCGGCGACGATGACCTCGCAATCGGGGTTGTCGGCAAGGATATTGGCCACGTTCAGGTTGTTGGTGATCACGCGCAGCCCGCGGTGGTGCATCAGTTCGCGCGCTATCTCTTCCACCGTGGTGCCGATGTTCAGGATCAGCGAGCAGCCCTCGGGCACCGCAGCGGCCACCGCGCGCGCGATGCGCGCCTTGCCCTCGGCGTTGAGCACCTGCCGCTGCCGGTAGGCGATGTTCTCGGTGGTGGAGCCCTCCACCCGCACCCCGCCATGGAAGCGCGCCAGCATGCCGTTCCCGGCCAGCAGGTTGACATCGCGGCGCACCGTCTGGAGCGTGACGCCGAATTTGCGCGCAAGTTCGTCGATGGAGGCAAAGCCCTGGGTGCGGACTTCTTCGAGCAGGGCCGTCTGGCGGGGATTCAGGGTCATGCCGGGATTCTAGTTCAAACAGAAACGAAAACAAATGATGCAGTGCACTATTGTTTTGCGTTCGTTTTGTTGCTAAAACGAACGTCAAGCCAAGACTTTTGTGCCTGCATCGCGCGCCAAAGCTGTGCTGCGGGAAGCATATCGAACATGGAGACCGGATGCAGCTACGTTTGGAAGGCGTCGCACAGCAGGCAGGTTCGCAGGCGTATCTCTTTCCGATGACGCTCGCGCCGGTTCCGGGCGCGGTGACCATCCTGCTGGGCGCGACGCAGGCGGGCAAGACCTCGCTGATGCGGCTGATGGCCGGGCTGGACCGGCCCAGCGCCGGCCGCGTGCTGGTCGACGGCCAAGACGTGACCGGCATGCCGGTGCGCGAGCGCAATGTATCGATGGTCTACCAGCAGTTCATCAACTACCCGTCGCTCAAGGTTTTCGACAACATCGCCTCGCCGCTGCGGCTGCTGCGCAAGGCGCCGGCCGCAGAGATTGCCGCGCGCGTGCGCGAGCTGGCCGGGCGGCTGCATATCGACCACCTGCTGGACCGCTATCCGTCCGAGCTCTCCGGCGGGCAGCAGCAGCGCGTGGCACTGGCGCGTGCGCTGGCCAAGGAGGCGCCGCTGATGCTGCTGGACGAGCCGCTGGTCAACCTTGACTACAAGCTGCGCGAAGAACTGCGCGAGGAACTGGCGCAGCTGTTCGCGCATGGCGACGCCACCGTGGTCTATGCCACCACCGAGCCCGGCGAAGCGCTGCTGCTGGGCGGCCATACCGCGGTGCTGGACGCCGGCGAACTGCTGCAGTACGGCCCCACGCCCCAGGTCTTCCACTACCCCGATTCGCTGCGCGTGGCGCGCGCTTTCAACGATCCGCCGATGAACCTGGTCGAGGGCCGGCTGCAGGGCGGCCGGGTCACGCTGGCCGGCGACATCTCAGTGCCGGTGCCCGGCGCGGGCGGGCACGACGGCCCGGTCACGGTGGGGGTACGCGCGTCGGCATTGCGCCTGGCCGGTGAGCCGGGCGCGGTGGCGGTGCCGGGGCGCGTGGCGCTGGCCGAGCTGTCCGGCTCGGACACCTTCGTCCACGCCGATACCCCGGTGGGCAACCTGGTGGCGCAGTTCGCCGGCGTGCTCGACCTGGCGCTGGGCGAGCCCGTGTCACTGCACCTGCTGCCCGAGCAGATCTATCTGTTCGACGCCGACGGGCGCCGCATCCATGCGCCGCGCCGGCCGGGCGGGCTGGCGGCGGACGTGCCCGGCGGCGCGGCCGCGGCTGCCGGGGCAGGGGCCTGAGATGGCGCGCATCGACCTGGACCTGGCGCACTCCTATGTGCCAAATCCGCGTACCGACGAGGACTACGCGCTGCTGCCGCTGCAATTCACGTTCGAAGACGGCGGCGCCTATGCGCTGCTGGGCCCGTCCGGCTGCGGCAAGACCACGCTGCTGAACTGCATTTCCGGGCTGCTGCGGCCCTCGCACGGCACCATCGCCTTCGATGGCCGCGACGTGACCGCCGCCACGCCGCAGGCGCGCAATATCGCCCAGGTGTTCCAGTTCCCGGTGATCTACGACACCATGACCGTCGGCGAGAACCTGGCCTTCCCGCTGCGCAACCGCGGCGTGCCGGAAGCCCAGGTGCGCGAGCGGGTAGGGCGCGTGGCCGAGATGCTGGACCTGTCGGCCACGCTCGATCGCCGCGCCAGCGGCCTGGCCGCGGACGCCAAGCAGAAGATCTCGCTGGGGCGCGGGCTGGTGCGCCAGGACGTGTCGGCCATCCTCTTCGACGAGCCGCTGACGGTGATCGACCCGCAGCTCAAATGGCAGCTGCGGCGCAAGCTCAAGGAAATCCACCACGAATTCCGCCTGACGCTGATCTACGTGACGCACGACCAGACCGAGGCGCTGACCTTTGCCGACCAGGTGGTGGTGATGTCGCGCGGCAAGGCGGTGCAGGTGGGGCCGGCGGATGCGCTGTTCGAGCGTCCCGCGCATACCTTCGTCGGGCATTTCATCGGCTCGCCGGGCATGAATTTCCTGACCGGGCAGTGGCGCGACGGCGCGATCGAGCTGGCGGGTCGCCGCTACATGCCGGAGTTGTCGCCGTCAGTTGAAGCGGCGCTGCGCGAGGCCGGCAGCTTCCGCATCGGCGTGCGGCCCGAGTACCTGCGCCTGGCGCCGGAGAGCGACGCGCAGGCGGTGCCGGTGCGGGTCGAGCGCGCGCAGGACATCGGCACTTACTGGCTGCTGACCGGCGGAGTGCAGGAGGCGGGCGCACTGGCCGGTACGCTGCGCGCGCGGCTGGGTATCGAGGCGGCCGATCTGCGCCTGGGCGACACGGCCTGGCTGTCGGTGTTCAACCGCCATACCTGCTACTACGTCAACGAGGAACTGGTGCCATGAAGCCCGTCAACCAGAAGGCCTGGCTGCTGGTGTTGCCGGTGGTGGTGTGCGTGGCGTTCTCCGCGATCCTGCCGCTGATGACCATCGTCAACTATTCGGTGCAGGACATCATCTCGCCCGAGCGGCGCGTCTTTGTCGGCACCGAATGGTTCCGCACCGTGTTGCGCGATGGCGAGCTGCACGACGCGCTGCTGCGCCAGCTGGGCTTCTCGCTGGCGGTGCTGCTGGTGGAGATCCCGCTCGGCATCCTGCTGGCGCTGTCGATGCCGGCCAGGGGCTGGAAGGCATCGACGGTGCTGGTGATCATCGCGCTGTCGCTGCTGATCCCGTGGAACGTGGTCGGCACCATCTGGCAGATCTTCGGGCGCACCGATATCGGCCTGCTCGGTGCCGCTCTCGAGGCGTTGGGGTTCGACTACAACTACACCGGCAGCGCTTTCGATGCCTGGGTCACGGTGCTGGTGATGGACGTCTGGCACTGGACGCCGCTGGTGGCGCTGCTGTGCTACGCCGGACTGCGCGCCATCCCCGACGCCTACTACCAGGCCGCGCAGATCGACGGCGCCTCGCGCCTGGCGGTGTTCCGCTATATCCAGCTGCCCAAGCTGCGCGGCGTGCTGATGATCGCGGTGCTGCTGCGCTTCATGGACAGCTTCATGATCTATACCGAGCCGTTCGTGCTGACCGGCGGCGGCCCCGGCAACGCCACCACCTTCCTGTCGCAGTACCTGACGCAGAAGGCCGTGGGCCAGTTCGACCTGGGCCCGGCGGCAGCGTTTTCCATCGTCTATTTCCTGATCATCCTGCTCATGTGCTTCATCCTCTATAACTGGATGCAGCGCGCGGGCACCGCCGGCAGCGAGGACATGCCCCATGGCTGAGATACGCCCCCCCGCCAACCGCGCCACCTGGTGGCGCGCCGGCTTCCTGCTGGTCTACCTGCTGTTCGCCATCGTGCCGATCTACTGGATGGTGAACATGTCGTTCAAGACCAACGAGGAGATCGTCTCCACGCTGTCGCTGTGGCCCGCGGAATTCACGCTGCAGCATTACAAGACCATCTTCACCGACCCGTCCTGGTATTCGGGCTACGTCAACTCGATGATCTACGTGGCGATGAACACGGTGATCTCGATCAGCGTGGCGTTGCCGGCCGCCTATGCCTTTTCGCGCTACCAGTTCATCGGCGACAAGCATGTGTTCTTCTGGCTGCTGACCAACCGCATGACGCCGCCCGCGGTGTTCCTGCTGCCGTTCTTCCAGCTCTACAGCACCATCGGGCTGATGGATACCCACCTGGGCGTGGCGCTGGCGCACCTGGTCTTCAACGTGCCGCTGGCGGTGTGGATCCTGGAGGGCTTCATGTCGGGCGTGCCGCGCGAGATCGACGAGACCGCGTATGTCGACGGCTACTCGTTCCCGCGCTTCTTCCTGACCATCTTCCTGCCGCTGATCAAGGCCGGCGTGGGCGTGGCGGCGTTCTTCTGCTTCATGTTCAGCTGGGTCGAGCTGCTGCTGGCGCGCACGCTGACCTCGGTCAATGCCAAGCCCATCGTCGCCACCATGACGCGCACGGTGTCGGCATCGGGCATGGACTGGGGCGTGCTGGCCGCGGCCGGCGTGCTGACCATCGTGCCCGGCGGCATCGTGATCTGGTTCGTGCGGCATTACATCGCGAAGGGCTTCGCGATGGGTCGCGTGTAAGCGCGCGGCGCAACCCTGATCACAACACAAGGAGACGGCGCAATGCTGAGCTGGATGGTCTGGACGATACCGGTGGCGGTGTTCTTCGGCTGCATCGTAGTCATGCTGATCACCATGACTATCTGGGAAATACGCGCGCCGTCGGTGCTGCGCAAGGGCTTCCTGCCGATCGCGACCACGCGTGGCGACCGCTTGTTTATCGGGCTGATGTGCGCCGCCTGGGTCAACCTGGCGTGGGTGGGACTGGGCGAGAAAGTCACCGCTTGGCTGTCGCTGCCCGAAGAGCCGTCGGTCTGGATCAGCTTCGGGGTATCGATGCTGGTGCTGGCGCTGATCATGCGCAAGGGCTAGCCGTTTATTCGCAGGCATCAGGGTTGGATGGAAGGTTTGCGGCTTATCCCTGCCCCGGGGCCGCCACCACGACCACAGCCGGGGAGGGGAAATCTTGAGGAGACACTGATGAAAGTGCACGTGAAGTTGGGGATGTCAGCCCTTGCCTGCGCGGCTGCGCTGGCTTGTGGGTCCGCCTCGGCGGGCGAGGCTGAGGCCAAGAAGTGGATCGACAATGAATTCCAGCCCTCGTCGCTGGCCAAGGACAAGCAGCAGGCCGAAATGAAGTGGTTCATCGACGCCGCCGCCAAGCTCAAGGCCAGGGGGGTCACGCAGATCAGCGTCGTGTCCGAAACCATTACCACGCACGAGTACGAGTCCAAGACGCTGGCCAAGGCGTTCGAGGAGATTACCGGCATCAAGGTCAAGCACGACCTGATCCAGGAAGGCGATGTGGTCGAGAAGCTGCAGACCTCAATGCAGTCCGGCAAGTCGATCTACGACGGCTGGATCTCTGACTCGGACCTGATCGGCACGCACTACCGCTACGGCTCGATCTTGCCGCTGACCGACTATATGAACGGCGCCGGCAAGGAGTGGACCAACCCCGGGCTGGATGTGAAGGACTTTATCGGCACCAAGTTCACCACCGCGCCGGACGGCAAGCTGTACCAGCTGCCCGACCAGCAGTTTGCCAACCTGTACTGGTTCCGCGCCGACTGGTTCGCGCGCAAGGACCTGCAGGACAAGTTCAAGGCCAAGTACGGCTACGACCTGGGTGTGCCGACCAACTGGTCAGCCTATGAGGACATCGCCAACTTCTTCACCAACGACGTGAAGGAGCTCGACGGCAAGAAGGTCTACGGGCACATGGACTACGGCAAGAAGGATCCGTCGCTGGGCTGGCGCTTCACCGACGCCTGGCTGTCGATGGCCGGCACCGCCGACAAGGGCCTTCCCAACGGCATGCCGGTGGACGAGTGGGGCATCCGCGTGGCCGAGGACAAGTGCACGCCGGTCGGCGCCTCGGTGTCGCGCGGCGGTGCCACCAACAGCCCGGCGGCGGTCTATGCGCTGACCAAGTACATCGACTGGATGAAGAAGTACGCGCCGCCGCAGGCGATGGGCATGACCTTCTCCGAGGCCGGCCCGGTCCCCGCGCAAGGCCAGGTGGCGCAGCAGATCTTCTGGTACACCGCCTTCACCGCGGACATGACCAAGAAGGGCCTGCCGGTGGTCAACGCCGACGGCTCGCCCAAGTGGCGCATGGCGCCGTCGCCGTACGGCCCGTACTGGAAGCAGGGCATGCAGAACGGCTACCAGGACGTGGGCTCCTGGACCTTCTTCAAGAACACCGATCCCAACAAGCTGGCGGGCGCCTGGCTGTATGCGCAGTTCGTGACATCCAAGACGGTCTCGCTGAAGAAGTCGCTGACCGGGCTGACCTTTATCCGCGACAGCGACATCCACCACGACTACCTGACCAGGAACGCGGCCAAGTACGGTGGGCTGATCGAGTTCTACCGCAGCCCCGCGCGCGTGGCGTGGACGCCGACCGGCACCAACGTCCCCGACTATCCGAAGCTGGCCCAGCTGTGGTGGAAGAACGTGGCCACCGCGGTGACCGGCGAGAAGACGCCGCAAGCCGCCATGGACACGCTGGCCGAAGAGATGGACCAGGTCATGGCGCGGCTGCAACGCGCCGGCATGAGCAACTGCGCGCCCAGGCTCAACCCGAAGGGAGACCCGGGCAAGTGGCTGTCGAACGACCATGCGCCGTGGCAGAAGCTGGCCAACGAAAAGCCGAAGGGCGAGACCATTCCTTACGACAAGCTGCTGCAGGCGTGGAAGGAAGGGAAGGTGCGCTGAGGCGTTTGAGGCTGCCGGCAATGAATGAATGCCGCTGGTTTGCTCCCCTCTCCCGCTTGCGGGAGAGGGGGCACTCAACAGGTCATTCGGCCCTGACTTCGGCGCTCGCTCTCTACGTGGCCAAGTCCGATGTTTCCGAGTGGGGCTCGTCCGCCACTGACTGCACCGCATAACGCGCCTTCCCATGCCGCTTGGCCTCATACAGCGCTATGTCGGCGTGCATGAACAGCTCGCTCGCGGTCATGGCATGGCGCGCGTCATGGATGGCCGAGCCGACGCTGGCCGAGGCCGCCAGCGTGTGGCCATCGATCACGAAGGGCATGCGCGCGGCCTGCACTATGGTGTTGGCGATGGATGCCATGGCCTGGCGGTCGGCAACGCCGTCCAGGATTACCGCAAACTCATCGCCGCCGATGCGCGCGACCGCGTCGCCCTTGCGCACGCAGGCGCGCAGCCGCTGCGCAAAGGCGACCAGCAACTCGTCGCCCACCGGATGGCCAAAGCTGTCGTTGACGCCCTTGAAGTCGTCCAGGTCCACCAGCAGCAGCGCCAGCGAGCGCCCGTCGGCGCTGGCGCGGGCCATGCATTCGGCCAGGCGCCGGTCGAAACCCTTGCGGTTGAGCAGGCCGGTGAGGTAGTCGGAGATGGTCTGCGCTTCCAGGCTGCGCAGTTTTTCGCGCTCATGGGTGACATTGCGCCCGAACATGTGCAGGCCGATGACGGTATCCTGCACATCGTTCCAGGCCGGCTGGCAGGTGATCTCCATGCATTCGGTGCCATCAGCGCTTTCACGGGTGAACGTCACCGCGCGCCCGGCGCAGGCCTGCTCCAGGTACGGCTGGCAGGCCAGGTATTCCTGCGTGCCCCACAGTTCGCGCAGCGACAGCCCCACGATCTGCTGCGCCGGCACGCCATAGCGCTGCGCATAGGCCTGGTTGACGAAGACGTAGCGCTGCTGCATGTCGATGAACGAGACAAAGTCCGGCACATGGTTGGCGATCGCCTCGATGCGCTTCTCGCTTTCGGCGGCGCGGTCCTTGGCCGCTTTCAGCGCGGCTTCGCGCTCCGACAGCTGCGCCACCACCTCGGCGAAGGTCGCGGCCAGTTCGCCGATCTCGTCGGCGCGGCCGACGGGCAGGTCCGCCACCGCGGCCGGGTTGGTGCCGATCTGGCGCACGGCGCGGTGCAGCCGCTGCAGCGGTTCAAGCAGGCGGCGCATGACCAGCCACATCATCGCGGCGGCAAGCAGCATGGTGATGGCGCCGATGACCAGGGTCCGTTGGCGCACCGCGAGCAGCGGCGCGTAGGCTTCGGCTGCCGGCAGGACCGCCACCAACTCCCAGCCGTTGGATGCCAGCAGATGGCGCGCCACGATCGGCTGCGTCGGCGTCAGGACTTCCAGGAAGGCGGGGGCGTGATCGGCGCCGCAGGCTTCGCCGATCGCGCGTGCGGGGCTCAGCACGCGGGCAGCGTCCGGGTGCATTGCATAGCGGGGATTGGTGCCGGCGGAAACCAGGCAGAAGCTGCCGGTAGTGCCCACGCGGCTGTGCGCAAGCTCGCGCAGGAAGTTGCTGTCCGAGAGGTTCAGGACGCCCCCGACCACGCCGCGCAGCTCGCCACCCGGCCCGTGCAGCGGCACTGCCAGCACTACGCCGGGGGCATTGGTCTGCTTGCCCTGGATCAGGTCCGACACCGCGAACGCCTGGCCCTGCTGGATATCGCGGAAATAGTCGCGGTCGTCCACGCGCAGGCGCACGCCATCCGGCACGGCGGTGCTGAACACCAGGTGCCCGTCGGGCGCGGCCAGGAAGACGGCGTTGAAAGTCTCGGGCATTTCCACCATGCCCTCCACGGCCCGGCGCAGTTCGGCCGGCTTTGCCGAAAGCATGGGGGAGAGCTGGCTTGCCACGCGCCGCAGGACGGTGGCGCGGCCCTGCAGCTTTTCATCGAGCTGCTCGGCCACCATCTTGACCAGCGTGTCCTGCTGCGTCTGCTGCAAGTTCTTCAGGCCGTCGTAGGCGTAGTACTGCGCGTAGAGCGCGCGCAGCACGATGATCAGCGTCACCACACCCGCCGTGGCGAACGCCATCCGGTACTTCAAAGAGTGCTGCATGATTGACTTATTTCTTGTGCGCACTGACCCGTATCCTCGTCCCGGCGCATTGTGTTGCCGACCCGAGATCCTGTCCGGGACGTGAAATCAAGATTAGCAGATGTCAAGATGAAATTCGCAACTGTTTGCAACAGCGCGCCAGGGTGCCAGCGCAACGTGCCGGCCGCGCTACAGGGAAGGGCCTGGCCGGTGGCGAGATCGCCACGCGCACTCATGCACCGATTCCGCCTTGGCAGTAGCATGCGGGATGGCCCGCGATGTGGCGGGCCCGTCTCGCGGTTCCTGATTGCCCGTTCCTGATTCCTTTCCAGCCCAAACGCCAATGACTACACCGACTACGCTGCTCGACCTGGCCGGCGCCAGCCGCACCCCTTCCGCCTGGGAAGCCGCCGTCCTGATCCTGATCGACCATCAACGCGAATACGTCGACGGCCGCCTGCCGCTGGCCGGCATGCCCGCGGCCGTGGCTGCCTGCGCGCAACTGCTGGCGCTGGCGCGCCGCCACGGCACGCCGGTAATCCATGTCGCGCACCACGGCCGGCCGGGTAGCATGGCGTTCGATCCGACCGGGCCGTATGCCGCCTTCATTGAAGGGGTGGGGCCGCAGGCCGGTGAGATTACCGTCACCAAGGGCTTGCCCAACAGCTTCGCCGGCACCACCCTGGCCGACGAACTGGCCAGGCTCGGCCGCAAGGAGCTGATCGTGGCCGGCTTCCAGACGCATATGTGCGTAAGCGCCACGGTGCGCTCGGCGCTCGACCACGGCTATCGCAGCACCGTCGTGGCCGCGGCCTGCGCCACGCGCGACCTGCCTGACCCGCTGGGCGGGCCCGCCGTGCCTGCGGCCGATCTCCACCGCAGCACGCTGGCCGCGTTGAACGACCGCTTCGCCACGGTCGTCGCGGACGCAGGGGCCTGGCACGGCTAACCAGCGACAGGCCAGGTGCGCACGCGCAGCACGGTATGGTCGCGCGGGCGCAGCGTCAATTCCAGTGCGGTCGGCACGCCCCGCCTCGTGATCGGCGCGACAAAGCGTGCCATTTCCGCTGCTGCAGCGAGGCGCGTGCCGCAGCGCATCGCCAGCCGCAGGATATGCAGCGGCACGAACCGCTCCGGCTCCTGCATGTCCGCCAGCGCGGCCAGCGTGAAATGCAGTGGCTGCCGAGCCAGTGCGATGAAGCGCCCGCGCAGCCGCGCCAGCGTCGCCGCGGGCGCCGCCAGTCCTTCGCCCTCGGCGCCGCTGCGCGTCATGCCGCGCACACGCGGCTGCCACAGCGTGCCGGCAACCAGCAGCGGTGCGCGCCCCGCGCCAGCTTCATCCACGCATGCATCCAGCGCCACGACACGGCCCGTCAGGTCATAGGTGGAAGCCACCGAGGCAAAGCTGCGGTGGTAGCCGATGATGCAATCCATGTCTTCGTCATAGACCGGCAGCGCATCACGCGGCACGCGCGCCTGGCGCATCTCGAACCAGCCGGCACTGACCGGGTTGCGGCCGGTCCAGGGCAGGGCGAGTTCTGTTTCGGTCGCGGTGGGGAGGCAGGGGGACGGCAAGTCGTGCTCCGGTGCAGGTCGGAGCAGTCAAGGTAGCCGGCGAGTGAGTGGGCGGATATGAGATAAGCCTTGTCGCCGGCAACGGAAAGGTTGCGTCGCGACGTGGCTGGGGCCTAGAAGCTCACGCCCAGCGAAAGGATCGCGACCTGGTCCGTCGAGCCCGGGTTGAACCAGTAGAAGCCCGCCGTGAACCTGCGCACCGTGACCTGGAAAAAGCCGCCTCGCTGGAGTTCGCGGCCTCCCCCGTAGATCCGGGTACGTTGCGCGACCAGGCCCAGCCTCAGCCATTCGACCGGGCGGAAGCCAAGTTCGCTCCAGGCGTAGAGATAGCCCGGCTCTTCGCCGCGCGCATCCAGGTATTCGGCTTCGATGTAGTAGTCGAACTTGCTCACTGCGACGCTGGCCTCGATTCCGCCGATCAGGCCGTGGGTGGAGCCTCCCACGAAGCCAACGATGGGGGTCGCCTTGAACTGGATGGTTTCGCCGCCCGAGAAGGTCCAGCCGATGAAGGCTGACTGCGAGTGGACTGCCTCGTAGTTGCTTCTTGCCTCGAGGTGAAGCTGCTTCCTTTCGGCGATGAAGATGCCGGAGAGGTAGTCGCCGCTCTGGCGCGGCATGTTCCAGTAGCCTGTTGCCGAGAAGGTCCAGGGCGAGCCGGCCGCCTGCCCGGCGGCATCCGGCGCGGGCTGGGGCGGCTCCTGTGCCTGGACCGTGCCCGCGCCAAGGGCGGCGGCAAGCAGCAGGATCGCGCCTCGCATCTCAGCCGCCCAGCGCGATAATGGCGATGGTCATGACCACGCCCAGCGCAGTCATGGCTGCGCCAGTGACCCAGCCGCCAAAGCCGGCATAGTGGCCCAGCGCCCACCCGGCGGCGAACAGCATGGCCAGGGTCAGCCCGCGCGAGATCAGTAGCGCCAGTTTGACATCGTCCAGCAGTACGAACGGCAGTGCGACCGGAAACGTGGCCAGTACAACGATAAAGAAGATGTGCACGGCACCGATCAGGTCGGCCATGTTCAGGCGGGGGCGGGGCGGCAGTGCCGGGGCGGCGGCAAGCCGTGCCCGCATGGCTTCCAGTTCCTTGTCGGTGACCAGCGACTTCGTTGCGCGAGGCAGCGCATCGCGAATCAGGCCGATCGCCGTGGCCTGGTCGTTAGCATTCCTGACGGCAAGTGCCAGGGAGATCCGCTGGCCGCGGTTCGCCAGCGTACGGATCAGGAACATGACCGCGTCCACCATGCCCCAGGCCAGGTTGCAGCCCAGCGCGGCATGCATCATGGTGCGGCTGGCATCCGGGCCACCCGTGCCGCTCGACACCGCGCCGACAAAAGTGAGCGCCATGAACAGGCCGAAGCACATCTCGGAGACGCGATCCACGACGTCCAGCACCGGCTCCCGTGTCTGAGCATCCTCCGGCGGCACGGTCGCGCCGGCATGGATCGTCGTCCTGGGTGAATCGGGCATGGCGGACTCCCGAAAGCTGCGTCGATGATCGGATGGGCGATAGGGGCTGTGCTCGTGGGAGCGAGGGCGACTGTGCCTGCCTGGCCCGTCGTCCTGTGGACAAGTATGCGCGCCAGCGGCAAATATGCCAGGCGAGCATTCCTTGATTGGCGTGATGAACCACGGTTTTCCGGGGGAGGGTAGAAAACGTGGGCAAACGCCGGGCAACAAAAAACCCAGAGAGCTTGCGCTGTCTGGGTTTCCTGGCAACTTAGGCAGTTGCTGGCCATTTGTCTGGTGGGTGGTACAGGGATTGAACCTGTGACCCCTGCCGTGTGAAGGCAGTGCTCTACCGCTGAGCTAACCACCCCTTACTGCGCCGTCGTTGCCGTCGTGCAGCGGAGAAATGAGATTATGCAGAGGTTCTTGTATCTTGTAAAGCCCTTTTTTGATTTTTGTCAGGCGGCCAGGCTTCCGGGTTCTGCCGCGGGGGCTTCCTGCCACACCGTCTTGCCGCCGCTGGCCTTGTCCAGGCCCTTGAGCAGGGCGAGATGGGCCTGCTGCTCTTCGTCCGTGGCGCGCAGCACGGGCAGGGCCAGGCGCGACAGGTCGGCCGCGGCAACCGCGCCGCCGTGGCCTGCGGTGCTGTCGTGCATGTCGATCACCAGCGAATCCTGGCCGCGCGTCATGGCCAGGTAGACCTCGGCCAGCAGCTCGGCATCCAGCAGGGCGCCGTGCAGCGTGCGGTGGGCGTTGCTGATGCCCAGGCGGTCGCACAGGGCGTCGAGCGAGTTGCGCTTGCCGGGGAACATCTGGCGGGCTTCGCGCAGGGTGTCGATCACATTGCCGGCATGCTGGCGGAACGGCGGCAGGCCCAGCAGCTGGAATTCCATGTCGAGGAAGCCCAGGTCGAACGGCGCGTTGTGGATGATCAGCTCGGCATCCTGGATGAACTCGCGGATGTCGTTGACGACTTCGGCAAAGCGGGGCTTGTCGGCCAGGAACTCGACCGTGATGCCGTGCACGGCGATCGCGCCCTCGTCGATATCGCGTTCCGGGTTGACGTAGAAGTGCAGGTGGCGCCCCGTCAGGCGGCGGTTCATCAGCTCGACGCAGCCGATTTCGATCAGGCGGTCGCCGGTGGCGGCACTCAGGCCGGTGGTTTCGGTGTCGAGAACGATTTGTCGCATGGCGGGCATTCTAGCGGAGCGGCGCGGGCGCCCCGCGGTTTCTTGTTAGCGAGAGGGATCAGCGGCCGATCGATTCGACGCCGCGGTTGGCCAGCGCGTCGGCGCGCTCATTGCCGGGGTGGCCGTTGTGGCCGCGCACCCAGTGCCAGGAGATCTGGTGCGGCTGCGCCAGGGTGTCCAGTTCCTGCCACAGGTCGGCGTTCTTGACAGGCTTCTTGTCGGCGGTCTTCCACCCCCGGGCCTTCCAGCCGGGCAGCCATTCGCTGATGCCCTTCTGGACATACTGCGAGTCGGTATAGACACGCACGACGCAGGGACGCTTGAGCGCGCGCAATGCTTCGATCACGGCGGTCATTTCCATGCGGTTGTTGGTAGTGTTGGGCTCGCCGCCGAACATTTCTTTCTCGCTGGTGCCGGCGACGAGCACCGCGCCCCAGCCGCCGCGGCCGGGATTGCCCTTGCAGGCGCCGTCGGAGTAGATCGTGACTTCTTGCATGTGATTCCATGGTGGCCACCCGCCGGGCGGGTGGCGCATTGAAGGGGGCAGGAGAAGGGCGCTGGACCGCGTCAGCGCTCTTCGCCGGGGGTCTTGCCGTGGGTGCCGGTAGGCGTGGCCACGGGCGATGACACCGGAGCCAGCGCCGGCTTGCTCTTCCAGGCCGGGCCGACCAGGCGGATATTGCGCACGCGCTTGATCGCCGAGATCATATAGACCGCGCCGAAGATCGGCCACCAGCGGTCACCGGCCTTTTCCATGAAGGCGGCGCGCTGCAGCCAGCGGTCGGTGCGGTAGGGCGGGCAGTAGCAGCCGAAGCGGCCGCGGATGATATCGAAGCCCAACAGCTTGAGCCAGTCCTTGATGCGCACGAAGCCGATCTGCTGCGCGTCCGTCGGCAGGAAGGGCGTGGCGCCGAGCCGGTTCATGCCCTGGCGCGCGCCCCACAGGCTCATCGGGTTGAAGCAGGTGACCACCACGCGCCCCTCGGGCATCAGCACCCGCGAGACCTCGCGCAGCACTTCGTGCGGGTCTTCGGCGAATTCCAGGATGTGGGGCAGGGTGACCAGGTCGATGCTCTGGGTGTCGAACGGCAGCTCGTCGAAGCGGCACAGCAGCTGGCGCGCGTCGGGATGTGCGGCGCGCGGCCCGTGCGGTCCGCTGGAAGGGTCCAGCGCCAGCGCCGAGAACGGCATCCGGTTCTCGCGCAGGGTGTCGATAAAGGGCAGGCCCAACTGGACGGCGTGGTAGCCGAAGATGTCGGTCACGATCCGGTCGTACTGCTGCGCCTCCCAGCGCAGCATGTACTCACCGGGCGGCGAGGCCAGCCAGTCTTCCCAGCTTACAATCGGATGATTGGGACGATTGGACATAGGAGCATGCGCATGTTGAAGGTTGAGCCGATCCCGGCGTTCCAGGATAACTATATCTGGGCCATCCACGACGGTCATAGCGCCGCCGTGGTCGATCCCGGCGAGGCCGCGCCGGTGGAGCGCTTCCTGGCGCAAAGCGGTCTGGCTCTGGGCGCTATTGTAATCACCCATCACCACGGCGATCACCAGGGCGGGGTAGCCGAGTTGCTGGCGGCGCACCCGCGCACCTCGTCGGGCGCGCCGATGCCGGTGCTGGGGCCCGCCGGCGAACGCATTGGCGGGCGCACCCGGGCCCTGCGCGAAGGCGATGTCGTGACGCTGGAGACGCCGGCGCTGACGCTGCGCGTGCTGGACGTGCCCGGGCACACCGCCGGCCATATCGCCTATGTGGGCGACCTGGGCGAAGCCGGCCCGGCGGTCTTCTGTGGCGATACGCTGTTTGCCAGTGGCTGCGGGCGTCTGTTCGAAGGCACGCCGGCACAGATGCTGGACTCGCTCGACAAGCTGGCGGCACTGCCGGGCGATACCCGCGTCTATTGCGCGCACGAATATACGCGCAGCAATGTGCGCTTTGCACGGGCGGTGGAACCGGCCAATGCCGCGCTGGCGGCATGGGAGCAGCGGGTCGACGCGCTGCGCGCGGCGGACCAGCCGACGCTGCCGACCACCATCGCTCATGAGCGCGAGGTCAATCCCTTCCTGCGCTCGCGCGAGCCCGCGGTGCGCGCGGCGGTGGCGGCGCAGGGCGGGGCCGCCACGGGCGATGCGCAGGCCTTCGGTGCGCTGCGCGGCTGGAAGGACAATTTCCGCTGAACCCTGCCGGGCCTTGCGCCGCAAGGCTTTCCGGCTGCCCGGCGGATACTGGCCATATGGAAAATCTGATTGACGCGATACGCGGTTTTTTTTAGCATCACGCATCCTTTTGGCGTCACGATTCGAGAACTTAATGAAAATTGGTCGATTACTGGCGGTGGTCGCGTGCGCCGCGCTGCTTGCAGCGTGCGCCAGCACCCCAACGCCGCCTGATGGCGCCAACGGCGCCGCGACCGCCCAGACCGCCAAGCGCCAGGACCCGCTCAACTCGCTCATCGACAAATCGGCGCTTTCTTCCGCATCCACGATCAATGTCGACCAGGGTGGCCTGGACTGGCTGCGCGGCCCGTCCAACGACATCTGGGATCGCATCCGGCGCGGCTTTGCCATGCAGGACCTGGAGGGCACGCTGGTCGATGACCGCACCCAGTGGTATGCGCAGCGGCCGGAATACATGGAACGGATGGTCGGGCGCTCAAGCCGCTACCTGTACCACATCGTAGAAGAGCTGGAACGGCGCAAGATGCCGACCGAGCTGGCGCTGCTGCCGTTCGTCGAGAGCGCGTTCAACCCGCAGGCGCAGTCCACCGCCAAGGCGGCGGGCATGTGGCAGTTCATCCCGAGTACCGGCAAGTCGTACAACCTGAAGCAGAACATGTTCCGTGACGAGCGCCGCGACGTGCTGGCCTCGACCGACGCCGCGCTGGACTACCTGGCGCGGCTCTACGATATGTTCGGCGACTGGCACCTGGCGCTGGCGGCTTACAACTGGGGCGAGGGCGCGGTGTCGCGCGCGATCGCACGCAACCAGGCGCGCGGGCTGCCGACCGACTACGCCAGCCTGCCCATGCCCAACGAGACGCGCTACTACGTGCCGAAGCTGCAGGCGGTCAAGAACATCATCGCCAACCCGGCTGCGTATGGCGTCAAGCTGCCCGAGATCCCGGACCACCCGTACTTTGTCACGGTGACCACCTCGCGCGATATCGACGTGAACCTGGCGGCCAAGCTGGCGGACATGTCGGTAGAGGAATTCAAGGCGCTCAATCCGTCGTTCAACCGGCCGGTGATCCTGGGCGCGTCCAACCCGCAGATCCTGCTGCCGTTCGATAACGCCGAGCGCTTCCAGTACAACCTGAACACCTACCGCGGCGGGTTGTCGAGCTGGTCGGCGGTGACGGTGGACAGCCGCGAGCGTATCGAAGCGCTGGCGGCACGGCTGAACGTCGACGCCGATACGCTGCGCGAGATCAACAGCATCCCGAAAGGCATGCGCCTGAAGGCCGGCTCGACCGTGATGATCCCGCGCTCGGGCCGCCACGACCAGGATATCAGCGCGACCCTGGCCGACAGTGCCATGCTGGCGATGGAGCCTGATTTGCCGGATGCGCGCCGCGTGGTGGTGCGTGCCGGGCGGCGCGACACCGTGGCCTCGGTGGCGCGGCGCTATGGCGTCTCGGCGGGGCAGGTGCAATCGTGGAACAAGCTCTCCGGCACCAAGTTGGTCGCCGGGCAGAGCCTGGTGCTGATGGTGCCGGTGCGCGGCGCCGGCGCGGTGCGGGCGGCGCGGGCCGAACAGGCCGACCGTGCCGAGCGCGCCGACCGTGCAGAGCGTTCCGAGCGAAGCAGCAAGGGCGGCATCGTGCGGGTCTCGGCCAAGGGCAAGGCGGGCAAGGCGGAGCCGCGCAAGCGCGTCACCGTCGAGGCGGCCTCGCGGCGCACGGCAGTCAAGGCGACGCCGGCGCGCGTGGTGCGCGAGTCCAAGCCGGGGCCGAACGTCAAGGCGTCGGCCAAGGCCGGCGCCAAGGGGGCCAAGGCCCGCTGACGAATGCGGGCGCCGGCTGGTCCGCCGCATGGCGCAAGAAGGGGCGATGCCGTCGGCACGCCCCTTTTTTCATGTGCCGGCCCCCGGGGCCCGCGCGCCCCTCTCCGAATCTGTGTCCACGCGCACCCGCGCCGGTGGCAAACTACGGTCATCATCACAATGACCGCAGACGCGGAGGAGACAGACATGACGGCAAGCCATGCCGTGCATGCCCGTTCGCTGGCCGACCCCGAGGGGTTCTGGGCCGAACAGGCGGCGCGCATCGACTGGGAAACCCCGTTCGGCCAGGTGCTCGACAACAGCCGCGCGCCCTTTACGCGCTGGTTCGTCGGCGGGCGCACCAACCTGTGCCACAACGCGGTCGACCGCCACCTGGCGGCCCGCGCCAGCCAGCCGGCGCTGCACTGGGTCTCGACCGAGACCGACCAGGCCCGCACCTTTACCTACGCCGAGCTGCACGACGAAGTCAGCCGCATGGCCGCGATCCTGCAGGGCCTGGACGTGCAGAAGGGCGACCGCGTGCTGATCTACATGCCGATGATCCCGGAAGCCGCCTTTGCCATGCTGGCCTGCGCGCGCATCGGCGCGATCCATTCGGTGGTGTTCGGCGGCTTTGCCTCGGTCAGCCTGGCCGCGCGCATCGAGGATGCCCGGCCGCGCGTGGTGGTCAGTGCCGACGCCGGCTCGCGTGCCGGCAAGGTGGTGCCCTACAAGCCGCTGCTGGACGAGGCCATCCGGCTGTCGTCGCACCAGCCCGGGAAGGTGCTGCTGGTGGACCGGCAACTGGCGCAAATGCCCCGTACCGAGGGCCGCGATGAGGACTACGCCGCCTGGCGCGAACGCGTGGCCGGCGTGCAGGTGCCGTGCGTGTGGCTGGAATCGAGCGAGCCGTCGTACGTGCTATACACCTCCGGCACCACCGGCAAGCCCAAGGGCGTGCAGCGCGATACCGGCGGCTACGCGGTGGCGCTGGCCACCTCGATGGAATACATCTTCTGCGGCAAGCCCGGCGACACCATGTTCACCGCGTCGGACATCGGCTGGGTGGTGGGGCACAGCTATATCGTCTACGGCCCGCTGCTGGCCGGCATGGCCACGCTGATGTATGAAGGCACGCCGATCCGCCCCGACGGTGGCATCCTGTGGCGGCTGGTGGAGCAATACAAGGTCAACCTGATGTTCAGCGCGCCGACCGCGATCCGCGTGCTGAAGAAGCAGGACCCGGCCTGGCTGACCCGCTACGACCTGTCCAGCCTGCGCCTGCTGTTCCTGGCCGGCGAGCCGCTGGACGAGCCCACCGCGCGCTGGATCCAGGACGGCCTGGGCAAGCCCGTGGTCGACAACTACTGGCAGACCGAATCCGGCTGGCCGATCCTCGCGATCCAGCGCGGCATCGAGGCGCTGCCGCCCAAGCTGGGCTCGCCCGGCGTGCCCGCCTACGGCTATGACCTGAAGATCGTCGACGAGAACACCGGCGCTGAATGCCCGCCGGGGCAGAAGGGTGTGGTCGCCATCGACGGCCCGCTGCCGCCGGGATGCATGAGCACGGTCTGGGGCGACGACGACCGCTTCGTGCGCACCTACTGGCAGGCGGTGCCGAACCGGCTGTGCTATTCGACCTTCGACTGGGGCGTGCGCGACGCCGACGGCTATGTTTTTATCCTGGGCCGCACCGACGACGTAATCAACGTTGCCGGCCACCGGCTGGGCACCCGCGAGATCGAGGAAAGCCTGTCGTCCAACGCTGCCGTGGCCGAGGTGGCGGTGGTGGGCGTGCAGGACGCGCTCAAGGGGCAGGTGGCGATGGCCTTCTGCATCGCCCGCGATCCGGCGCGCACGGCCACGGCCGAAGCGCGGCTGGCATTGGAGGGCGAGTTGATGAAGACGGTGGAGCAGCAACTGGGTGCCGTGGCGCGGCCGGCGCGCGTATTCTTTGTCAATGCACTGCCCAAGACCCGCTCCGGCAAGTTGCTGCGGCGCGCCATGCAGGCGGTGGCCGAAGGGCGCGATCCGGGCGACCTGACCACGATCGAGGACCCGGGTGCGCTGGAACAGTTGCAGGCAGCGCTGAAAGGCTAGATGGCGGGCTGAGGGCGTGGGATGCGGGTGCCGTGCGGGGCACTCCGCCTCCCGCCCTTGCCATCGGCCGTGATGCAGTCTAATATTTGAAGTATAAAATATTTAGACATCATCTAGATGGCGGTGTGATCCTGGGCAAAGGTGCCCGGCGCAGCCGGCAGGAGGCGACAGATGCGAGTGCTTTGTATTGGTGGTGGCCCGGCAGGCCTGTACTTCGGGCTGCTGATGAAGCTGCAGGATCCGGCCAACGAGGTCATCGTGGTCGAGCGCAACCGGCCCTACGACACCTTCGGCTGGGGCGTGGTGTTCTCTGACGCCACCATGGACAACCTGAAGCAAGCCGACCCGGTCAGCGCGGCCGAGATCAACGCGGCCTTCAACCACTGGGACGATATCGACATCCATATCGGCGGGCGCACCATCCGCTCCGGCGGCCATGGCTTTATCGGCATCGGCCGCAAGCGCCTGCTCAATATCCTGCAGGCACGCTGCGAGGCGCTGGGCGTGAAGCTGGTGTTCGAGACCGATGTGTCCGACGACCAGGCGCTGGCGATGCAATACCAGGCCGACCTGGTGATCGCCTCGGACGGCCTGAACAGCCGCATCCGCACCCGCTACGCCGACACCTTCCAGCCTGACATCGACACGCGCCAGTGCCGCTTTGTCTGGATGGGCACGCACAAGCTGTTCGACGCCTTCACCTTTGCCTTCGAGAAGACCGAGCACGGCTGGTTCCAGGCGCACGCCTACCGCTTTGACGACACCACCTCGACCTTTATCGTCGAGGCCCCGGAGTCGGTCTGGCGCGCCGCGGGCATCGAGCAGATGAGCCAGGAAGAGGGCGTGGCCTACTGCGAGCGCCTGTTCGCGCGCTACCTCGACGGCAACAAGCTGATCACCAATGCGGCGCACCTGCGCGGCTCGGCGATCTGGATCCGCTTCCCGCGCGTGATCTGCCGCCAATGGGTGCATTGGAACACCTTGCCCGACGGCCGCCGCGTGCCGGTGGTGCTGATGGGCGATGCCGCGCACACCGCGCACTTCTCGATCGGTTCGGGAACCAAGCTGGCGTTGGAAGATGCGATTGACCTGGCCGAGGAAATCCGTGGCAGGGGTCATGACGGCCTGCCCGATGCACTGTCGCGCTACGAAGCCACGCGCGGCGTGGAAGTGCTGAAGATCCAGAACGCGGCGCGCAACTCGACCGAATGGTTCGAGAACGTCGAGCGTTACGCGGGCAGCCTGCCGCCGGAGCAGTTCGCCTATTCCCTGCTGACCCGCTCGCAGCGCATCTCGCATGAGAATCTGCGCGTGCGCGATGCGGACTACGTGGCGCAGTTCGAGCACTGGCTGGCGCGGCAGGCCGGCGTGCAACCGGAAAGCCTGCAACTGCGTGAGCACCAGCCGCTGCCGCCGATGTTCACGCCGTTCCGCGTGCGCGGCGTCACGCTGAAGAATCGCGTGGTGGTGTCGCCGATGGCGATGTACTCATGCACCGACGGCGTGCCCGGCGACTTCCACCTGGTCCACCTGGGTTCGCGCGCGCTGGGCGGCGCCGGCATGGTGGTGGCGGAGATGACCTGCGTGTCGCCCGATGCGCGCATCACGCCGGGATGCCCGGGTTTGTGGAACGACGCGCAGCGCGACGCCTGGCGCCGCATCGTCGACTTCGTGCATGCCAACAGCGATGCGCGCATCGCCATGCAGATCGGCCACTCGGGCCGCAAGGGTTCGACCCAGCTCGGCTGGGAGGCAATGGACCATCCGCTGTCGGAAGGCAACTGGCCGGTGATCTCGGCCTCGCCGCTGCCCTACCTGCCGGGCGAGTCGCAGACCCCGCGCGAGATGACGCGCGCAGACATGGACCGTGTGCGCGATGACTTCGTCGCCAGCGCGCGCCGCGCCGCCGAGGCCGGCTTCGACTGGCTGGAACTGCATTGCGCGCATGGCTACCTGCTGTCGAGCTTTATCTCGCCGCTGACCAATACGCGGGAAGATGAATACGGCGGTTCGCTGGCCGCACGGCTGCGCTACCCGCTGGAGGTGTTTGCCGCGGTGCGTGAAGTGTGGCCGGAACACAAGCCGATGTCGGTGCGCATCTCGGCGCACGACTGGGTCGAAGGCGGCATCACCCCCGACGATGCGATCGAGATCGCACGCGCGTTCAAGGCCGCCGGCGCCGACATGATCGACTGCTCGTCGGGCCAGGTCAGCCCGGACCAGGCTCCGGTCTACGGCCGCATGTACCAGACTCCGTTTGCCGACCGCATCCGCAACGAGGCCGGCATCGCCACCATTGCCGTGGGCGCGATCTTCGAGGCCGACCATGTCGACTCGATCATCGCCGCGGGCCGTGCCGACCTGTGCGCGATCGCGCGGCCGCACCTGGCCAACCCGGCCTGGACGCTGCAGGAAGCGGCGCGCATCGGCTACCGCGATATCACCTGGCCCAAGCAGTACCAGGCCGGCAAGCGGCAACTTGAAACCAACCTGGAACGCGCCGCGGCGCAGGAGAAGCAGGGATGACGGGCAGCACGGGTTCATTGTCAGGGCGCCACGCGCTGGTCACCGGCGGCGGGCGCGGCATCGGCGCGGCAATCGCGCGCCGGCTGCTGGCCGACGGCGCCAGCGTGACGCTGCTGGGCCGCGATGCCGGCGCGTTGCAGGCGACTGTACAAGCGCTGCGTGAGGTCGCCCCCGCAGGCGCCGTAGTCTCCTTTGTCACGGCCGATATTGCCGATGCCGACAGCGTGGCACGCGCCTTCGCCGCCGCCGCGGAACAGTCCGGCCCGGTGTCGATGCTGGTCAACAATGCCGGCCAGGCGCACAGCGCACCGTTCCTGAAGACCGATGCCGCGCTGTGGCAGCGCATGCTGGACGTGAACCTGACCGGCACCTTCCTGTGCACGCAGGCGGCGCTGCCGGCGATGCTCGACGCGGGCTGGGGCCGTATCGTCAATGTGGCGAGCACGGCCGGCCTGATCGGCTATGGCTATGTCAGTGCCTATTGCGCGGCCAAGCATGGGGTGATCGGCCTGACGCGCGCGCTGGCGCTGGAAACCGCGGCCAAGGGCGTGACCGTCAACGCGGTCTGCCCGGGCTATACCGAAACCGACATCGTGCGCGACGCGGTGGCCAACATCGTCGGCAAGACCGGCCGCACTGAAACCGAGGCCCGCGCTGAACTGGCCGCGCGCAATCCGCAGCGCCGCCTGGTGCAGCCCGAGGAAGTGGCCGACGCCGTGGCCTGGCTGTGCCAGCCGTCCGCCGCGGCGATCACCGGCCAGGCAATCCCGGTGGCCGGCGGCGAGGTGATGGCCGGCTGACAACGACAGAACAAGGACCTGAGAGAGAACCCATGACAGAGATCGCACTCGACATGCGCCACCACAAGCGCAGCTTTGCCGGCTACCAGCCGGAGCACTTCCTGTGGTCGGTGTCCGGCGACGGCAAGGTCGGCACCGTGACGCTGAACCGGCCGGAGCGCAAGAACCCGCTGACTTTCGATTCCTACGCCGAGCTGCGCGATCTGTTCCGCGGCCTGTGCTATGCCAGCGACATCAAGGCGGTGGTGGTGACGGGCGCGGGCGGCAACTACTGCTCGGGCGGCGACGTGCACGAGATCATTGGGCCTCTCACGCGCATGACCATGCCTGAGCTGCTCGACTTCACGCGCATGACCGGCGACCTGGTCAAGGCCATGCGCGCCTGCCCGCAGCCGGTGGTGAGCGCGGTCGACGGCATCTGCGCCGGCGCCGGCGCGATGATGGCGCTGGCCTCCGACATGCGCCTGGGGACGGCGCAGGCCAAGACCGCGTTCCTGTTCACGCGCGTCGGCCTGGCCGGCGCCGACATGGGCGCGTGCACGCTGCTGCCGCGCGTGATCGGGCAGGGGCGTGCCAGCGAGCTGCTCTACACCGGCCGCTCGATGAGCGCTGAAGAGGGCCTGCAGTGGGGCTTCTTCAATGCGCTGCATCCATCCGAATCGGTGCTGGCCCAGGCGCAGACGCTGGCCGCGCAACTGGCCGCCGGCCCGACCTTTGCGCATGGTGTGACCAAGAAGCTGCTGCACCAGGAATGGAACATGGGGCTGGACGAGGCCATCGAGGCCGAGGCCGAAGCCCAGGCCATCTGCATGCAGACGCGCGACTTCCGCCGCGCCTACGAGGCCTTCGTCGCCAAGACCAAGCCGGTGTTCGAAGGGGACTGAAGCGCCATGTCCGACAAGACCTATCTCGACCTGCCGCTGTTCGACGACGCGCACCGCACACTGGAGCGCGAACTGGACGCCTGGTGCGCGCAACACCTCCATGTCGACCACGGCGATACCGACGCCGCCTGCCGCGCGCTGGTGCGCCAGCTGGGCGAGGCCGGCTGGCTGCGCTACTGCGTGCCGGCCGCGCACGGCGGCGCGCTGCCGGCGCTGGATTCGCGCTCGCTGTGCCTGCTGCGCGAGACCCTGGCGCGCCATGACGGCCTGGCCGATTTTGCCTTTGCCATGCAGGGGCTGGGCTCGGGCGCGATCTCGCTGGCCGGCAGCGATGCGCTGCGTGCGCATTACCTGCCGCGCGTGGCCCGCGGCGAGGCGATTGCCGCGTTTGCGCTGTCCGAGCCAGAGGCCGGCTCCGATGTGGCCGCCATGCAGTGCAGCGCACGGCTGTCGGACGACGGCAGCCACTATGTGATCGATGGCGCCAAGACCTGGATTTCCAACGGCGGCATTGCCGACTTCTACTGCGTGTTCGTGCGCACCGGCGAGGCGCCGGGCGCGCGCGGCATCTCCGCCTTTGTGGTGGACGCCGATACGCCGGGCCTGACCATCGCCGAGCGCATCGACGTGATGGCGCCGCACCCGCTCGCCACGCTGCGTTTCGACGACTGCCGCGTGCCCGTGGGCAACCGGCTGGGCGAGGCGGGGCAGGGCTTCAAGGTGGCGATGATGACGCTCGACATCTTCCGTGCCTCGGTCGCGGCGGCTGCGCTGGGCTTTGGCCGCGCCGCGCTTGACGACGCTCTGGCGCGCGCCTGCGCGCGCCCGATGTTCGGCGGCGTGCTGGCCGACCTGCAGCTGACCCAGGCCGCCATCGGCGACATGGCCACCGCGATCGACGCCGCGGCGCTGCTGACCTACCGCGCGGCCTGGCTGCGCGATGTCAAGGGCCAGCGCACCACGCGCGAGGCGGCCATGGCCAAGATGGTGGCGACCGAGAACGCACAGCAGGTGATCGACCGTGCGGTGCAGATGTTCGGCGGCCTGGGCGTCAAGGTCGGCACGCGGGTGGAAAGCCTGTACCGCGAGATCCGCTCGCTGCGCATCTATGAAGGCGCCACCGAAGTGCAGAAGCTGATCATTGCGCGCGAGACGCTGGCCGGGCGCAAAGCCTGACGCCCCCGCGTGCCACCCACGAACTGCCGTACCGATACAGAGCAGACAGGAGACAAGCCATGGCGACCACAGCCCACCTCGATACCTTCGCGCGCGACCGCCTGCCGCCGCCCGATATGTGGCCGGTGTTCCGCTTCAATGACGATACCGACTACCCTGAGCGGATGAATGCCGCGGTGGAGCTGGTAGACCGCCACGTGCGCGAAGGCCGCGGCGAGCGCATCGCCATCCGCCATCGCCGCGACGGACAGATCGAGACGGTCACGTATGCGCAGCTGGCGGCGCTGGTGAACCGCATCGCCCATGTGCTGGTCGAGGACATGCAGCTGGTGCCCGGCAATCGCGTGCTGCTGCGCGGGCCCAACAACCTGATGATGGCCGCCAGCTGGCTGGCCACGCTCAAGGCGGGCCTGGTCGCGGTGCCGACCATGCCGCTGCTGCGCGCCAAGGAACTGAAGCAGATCATCGACAAGGCCCAGGTCGGCGCCGCGCTGTGCGATGCGCGGCTGCGCGAGGAACTCGATGCCAACCAGCAGGCGGGCGGCGAATTCCACTGCCCGAGCCTGGCGCGCACGCTGTACTTCAACGGTGAAGGCGAGGGTTCGCTGGAGGCGGCGATGGCGGGCAAGCCGGATGCCTTCGAGGCCTGCGACACCGCCAGCGACGACGTCTGCCTGATCGCCTTTACCAGCGGCACCACCGGCCAGCCCAAGGGCACCATGCACTTCCATCGCGACGTGCTGGCCATGTGCGACCTGTTCCCGCGCCACGTGCTACGCCCGCAGCCCGACGACGTGTTCTGCGGCACACCGCCGATCGCGTTCACCTTCGGGCTGGGCGGCATGCTGTGTTTCCCGCTGCGCATCGGCGCCAGCGCCGTGCTGGCCGAGAAGCTGACGCCAGAGACGCTGCTCGGGCTGATCCAGGATTTCCGCGCCACCATCGTCTTTACCGCCCCGACCTTCTACCGGCAGATGGCAGCGCTGGCGCCGCGCTACGACCTGTCCAGCCTGAAGAAGAGCGTGTCGGCCGGCGAAGCCCTGCCGGACGCCACGCGCCAGAGCTGGAAGGCGGCCACCGGCATCGAGATGACCGACGGCATCGGCGGCACGGAGATGATGCATATCTTTATCTCCAGCGCCGGCGCCGAGGTCAGGCCGGGCGCGATCGGGCGCGTGGTGCCGGGCTATGTCGTGCAGATCGTCGACGAGAACATGCAGCCCCTGCCGCCGGGGCAGGTCGGCAAGCTCGCGGTGCAGGGGCCAACCGGCTGCCGCTACCTGGACGATCCGCGCCAGTCCAACTATGTGAAGGCGGGCTGGAACCTGCCGGGTGATACCTTTTTCGTTGACGAGGACGGCTACTACTTCTACCAGGCGCGTTCGGACGACATGATCATCTCGGCCGGCTACAACATCGCCGGGCCGGAGGTGGAAAGCGCACTGATGCAGCACGAGGCAGTGGCCGAATGCGGTGTGGTCGGCGCGCCCGACGACGGGCGCGGCCAGGTGGTGATGGCCTATGTGGTGCTGCGCGAGGGCGTGGCGGCGGACGACGCTACCCGCACCGCGCTGCAGGACTACGTGAAGCGCCAGATCGCGCCCTACAAGTATCCGCGCCGTATTGTGTTCGTGCCGGCGCTGCCGCGCACCGAGACCGGCAAGCTGCAGCGCTTCCGGCTGCGGCAGATGGCGGAGCAGGGCAATGGCGGCGGCAATGGCGGCGTCAACCAGGCGGGGAAGCCATGAGCCCCGTGTTCCGCAGCACCGTCCTGGTGCGCTTCAAGCACTGCGACGCCGCGGGCATCGTGTTCTACCCGCGCTATTTCGAGATGCTCAACGACCTGATCGAAGACTGGTTCAGCGAGGCGCTGGGCTGGCCCTTCGACGCCATGCATGGCGAGGGCCGAACTGGCGTGCCGACCGCCGAGCTGGAGTGCCGCTTCCTGGCTCCGAGCCGGCTGGGCGAGGTGCTGACGCGGGAACTGCGCGTGCTGAAGCTGGGCCAGTCCAGCTTTACCCTCGCGATCCGCTTCGCCGGCCCGCATGACGATACCCGCATGGAAGTGACGCAGCGGCTGGTCTGCGTCGATACCGGCTCGATTGCTCCGCAGCCGCTGCCCGATGCCGTGCGCGAGGCCATGTCGGCCTACCTGGTCGCGACGGCCTGAATCCCCGAATTCCATTCACTCATACAGATAATCAACAGGAAAACGCATCATGAACATCCTGCAGCCGCCCGACTGGGCGCCTCCGCGTGGCTACGCCAACGGCACCATGACCGAAATGCAGGTCGGCAGCCGCCTCCTCTTTGTCAGCGGCCAGATCGGCTGGACCGGCAAATGTGAATTCGAGACCGACGACTTCGGCCTGCAGGTGGCGCAGGCGCTGCGCAACGTGGTTGCCGTGCTGGCGGCCGGAGACGCGCTGCCCGAGCATATCGTGCGCATGACCTGGTATGTGAAGGACAAGGCGGAATATGTCGGCGCCTATGGGGCGATCGGCCAGCATTACCGGGCCATCATCGGCCGCCACTTCCCGGCGATGACGGCGGTCGAGGTTGCGGACCTGGTGGAGCCGCGCGCCAAGGTGGAAATCGAGGTCACGGCGGTCGTGCCGCCGCGGGCGTAACGTAGCAGGCACAGGGCAGGACGGTGGCCGGCGGCGTGGCGCCGCCGCTGCCTGCCGCGTGCAAGTCCTTGAAAACTTGAGAAATTGGGTGGCGCGGGATATAATTCGAAAGTTTCGCTTTCAGAACCCTTCACCCTAGCGCCTACCGCTTTCCACCTTCCGCCGCCCCCAGCCGCGCCGCCTTTGTTGTCCGCATTCAATGTGACGCAAGGAGCATGTCGCAACCGGATCCGACCGCATCGGCGCAATGCCGCTGCCGCCGTCACGGATCCAGCCTGGGAGGCACGAGGCGTCGATTGGTCGGTCACGGGGTGAGTCCAGCAGGAGCCTACCCGTGTTACCGTCTTTTCCGTCCGCCATTCTCGCGCTTGCAGACGGCACGGTCTTTCGTGGCTATTCCATTGGCGCTTCCGGCCATACCATCGGTGAAGTGGTGTTCAACACCGCCATCACCGGTTACCAGGAAATCCTCACCGACCCGAGTTACTCCCGGCAGATCGTCACGCTGACGTATCCGCATATCGGTAACTACGGGGTCAATCCTGAGGATGTCGAAGCCACGAAAGTCCATGCCGCCGGCCTGATCATCAAGGATCTGCCGATCCTGGCCTCGAACTTCCGCAAGGAGCACACCCTTGCCCACTACCTGAAGCAGGAAAAGGTGGTGGCCATCGCCGGCATCGATACGCGCAAGCTGACGCGTATCCTGCGTGAAAAGGGTGCCCAGAACGGCTGCATCCTGGCCGGCGAAGACAATGTCCAGAAGGCCATCGACCTGGCCCGCTCGTTCCCCGGCCTGGCCGGCATGGACCTGGCCAAGGTAGTCTCGGTCAAGGAACCGTACGAGTGGACCCAGTCCGAATGGAAGCTGGGCGAAGGCTACGGCAAGCAGGACCAGCCGCAATTCCACGTGGTCGCCTATGACTACGGCGTCAAGTACAACATCCTGCGCATGCTGGCCGAGCGCGGCTGCAAGGTCACGGTGCTGCCCGCGCAGGCGAGCGCCGCCGACGCGCTGGCGCTGAATCCGGACGGCGTGTTCCTGTCCAACGGCCCCGGTGACCCCGAGCCGTGCGACTATGCCATCGCCGCCACGCGCGAGTTCATCGAGCGCGGCATCCCGACCTTCGGCATCTGCCTGGGCCACCAGATCATGGCGCTGGCAGTAGGCGCCAAGACCCTGAAGATGAAGTTCGGCCACCATGGCGCCAACCACCCGGTCAAGGACCTGGACGATGGCCGCGTGGTGATCACGTCGCAGAACCACGGCTTCGCGGTCGATGCGGACACGCTGCCGTCGAATGTGCGCGTGACGCACAAGTCGCTGTTCGACGGTTCGCTGCAGGGTTTCGCGCTGACCGACAAGCCGGCCTTCTGCTTCCAGGGCCATCCGGAGGCGTCGCCCGGTCCGAACGACGTGGCTTACCTGTTCGACCGCTTCATCAAGCTGATGACGGACGCGCGCAAGTAAGCGGGCAAGAAGAACAGCGCAGACCTCAGGGACATCCCATGAACGCCTTCATGCATACCGCTTTCGGCATCACCGATTTCTGGACCTATGTGCTGGGCACGATCTTTATCGTGCTGCTGCCGGGGCCGAACTCGATGTACGTGCTGTCGGTGGCGGCGCAGCGCGGCGTGCGCGCCGGCTACAAGGGCGCGTGCGGGGTGTTCCTGGGCGACTTCGTGCTGATGGTGCTGTCGGCGGCGGGCGTGGCCTCGCTGCTCAAGGCCAGCCCGGCGCTGTTCTACGTGGTGAAGTACGTCGGCGCGGCCTACCTGGCGTGGATTGGTTTCAGCATGCTGCGCGGCGCGCTGCGCAACTGGGCCGCATGCGGCGATGCCGCCGCCACCGCGCCGGTTAGCAAGGCCGACCAGTCCGACCCGTTCCGCAAGGCGTTGCTGATCAGCCTGCTGAACCCGAAGGCGATCCTGTTCTTCATCTCGTTCTTCATCCAGTTTGTCGACCCGGCCTTCGCTTACCCGGTGCTGTCGTTCTCCGTGCTGGGCCTGGTCGCCCAGTTCTGCAGCTTTGCCTACCTGACCACGATCATCTTCGTGGGCGCGAAGCTGGCCGACGCATTCCGGCGCCGCCGGCGCCTGTCGGCGGGCATGTCGAGCGGGGTGGGCGCGATGTTCATCGGCTTCGGCGCCAAGCTGGCGACGGCCACGATGAACTGAGCAAGACGATATTTTTGAATCCTGACGGATTCCCTGATTACCGGCGCGGTCCGCAGGCAAGGCGGGCCGGCCCATAAAGAGAGCGTGCAATGCCAAAACGCACAGACATCAAGAGCATCCTGATTATCGGCGCGGGCCCCATCATCATCGGCCAGGCGTGCGAGTTCGACTACTCCGGCGCCCAGGCCTGCAAGGCGCTGCGCGAGGAAGGCTTCAAGGTCATCCTGGTCAATTCGAACCCGGCGACCATCATGACCGACCCCAACACGGCCGATGTGACCTACATCGAGCCGATCACCTGGGAAGTGGTCGAGCGCATCATCGAGAAGGAGCGCCCGGACGCGATCCTGCCGACCATGGGCGGCCAGACCGCGCTGAACTGCGCGCTGGACCTGCACCGTCACGGCGTGCTGGACAAGTACAAGGTCGAGCTGATCGGCGCCTCGCCGGAAGCCATCGACAAGGCCGAGGACCGCCAGAAGTTCAAGGACGCCATGACCAAGATCGGTCTGGGTTCGGCCAAGTCGGGCATCGCCCACTCGATGGACGAAGCCATGGCCGTGCAGTCGCGCATTGCCCAGGAAACCGGCACCGGCGGCTACCCGATCGTGATCCGCCCGTCGTTCACGCTGGGCGGCAGCGGCGGCGGCATCGCCTACAACCGCGAAGAATTCGAAGAGATCTGCAAGCGCGGCCTGGACCTGTCGCCGACGCGCGAGCTGCTGATCGAAGAATCGCTGCTGGGCTGGAAAGAGTATGAGATGGAAGTCGTCCGCGACAAGAAGGACAACTGCATCATCATCTGCTCGATCGAGAACCTGGACCCGATGGGCATCCACACCGGCGACTCGATCACCGTCGCTCCGGCGCAGACCCTGACCGACAAGGAATACCAGATCCTGCGCAACGCGTCGCTGGCCGTGCTGCGCGAGATCGGTGTCGACACCGGCGGCTCCAACGTGCAGTTCTCGATCAACCCGAAGGACGGTCGCATGATCGTCATCGAGATGAACCCGCGGGTGTCGCGTTCGTCGGCGCTGGCCTCCAAGGCCACCGGCTTCCCGATCGCCAAGGTCGCGGCCAAGCTGGCCGTGGGCTACACGCTGGACGAGCTGAAGAACGAGATCACCGGCGGCGCGACCCCGGCCTCGTTCGAGCCGTCGATCGACTACGTGGTCACCAAGGTGCCGCGTTTCGCGTTTGAGAAATTCCCGCAGGCCGACAGCCACCTGACCACCCAGATGAAGTCGGTGGGCGAGGTGATGGCGATGGGCCGCACCTTCCAGGAATCGTTCCAGAAGGCCCTGCGCGGCCTGGAAGTGGGCGTCGACGGCCTGGACGAAAAGTCGACGGACCGTGACGAGGTCGTCGAGGAAATCGGCGAAGCCGGCCCCGACCGCATCTGGTACGTGGGCGACGCCTTCCGCCTGGGCATGTCGCTGGAAGAGGTCTATGCCGAGACCGACATCGACCCGTGGTTCCTGGCCCAGATCGAAGACATCATCAAGACCGAAGGCCTGGTCAAGGCGCGCACGCTGGAAAGCCTGTCGACCGCCGAGCTGCGCTTCCTGAAGCAGAAGGGCTTCTCCGACCGCCGCCTGGCCAAGCTGCTGAAGACCGACGCCAAGGCCGTGCGCGAAGCGCGCATCGCCCAGAACGTGCGCCCGGTCTACAAGCGCGTGGACACCTGCGCGGCCGAGTTCGCCACCAACACCGCCTACATGTACTCGACCTACGAGGCCGAGCATGGCGAGTGCGAGGCGCAGCCGACCGACAAGAAGAAGATCATGGTGCTGGGCGGCGGCCCGAACCGGATCGGCCAGGGCATCGAGTTCGACTACTGCTGCGTGCACGCCGCGCTGGCGCTGCGCGAAGACGGGTACGAGACCATCATGGTCAACTGTAACCCGGAAACCGTGTCGACCGACTATGACACCTCGGACCGCCTGTACTTCGAGCCGCTGACGCTCGAAGACGTGCTGGAGATCGTCGCGCTCGAGAAGCCGGTCGGCGTGATCGTGCAGTACGGCGGCCAGACCCCGCTGAAGCTGGCGCTGGACCTGGAAGCCAACGGCGTGCCCATCATCGGCACCAGCCCCGACATGATCGACGCGGCCGAGGACCGCGAGCGCTTCCAGAAGCTGCTGCAGGAACTGGGCCTGCGCCAGCCGCCCAACCGCACCGCGCGTGCCGAGGACGAAGCGCTGCGCCTGGCCGAAGAAATCGGCTACCCGCTGGTGGTGCGCCCGTCGTACGTGCTGGGCGGCCGCGCCATGGAAATCGTGCATGAGCCGCGCGACCTCGAGCGCTACATGCGCGAGGCCGTCAAGGTCTCGAACGATTCCCCGGTGCTGCTGGACCGCTTCCTGAACGACGCCATCGAGTGCGACGTCGATGCCATCTCCGACGGCAAGCGCGTCTTCATCGGCGGCGTGATGGAGCACATCGAGCAGGCTGGCGTGCACTCGGGCGACTCCGCGTGCTCGCTGCCGCCGTACTCGCTGTCGGCCGAGACCGTGGCTGAACTGAAGCGCCAGACCGCCGCGATGGCCAAGGCGCTGAACGTGATCGGCCTGATGAACGTGCAGTTCGCGATCCAGCAGAACGACGGCGTCGATACCGTCTACGTGCTGGAAGTGAACCCGCGCGCCTCGCGCACCGTGCCGTACGTGTCCAAGGCCACCGGCTTGCAGTTGGCCAAGATCGCCGCGCGCTGCATGGCGGGCCAGTCGCTGGACGAGCAGGGTATCGGCGAAGAAGTCATCCCGCCGTACTACAGCGTCAAGGAAGCGGTGTTCCCGTTCAACAAGTTCCCGGGCGTCGATCCGGTCCTCGGACCTGAAATGCGCTCGACCGGCGAAGTGATGGGCGTGGGCAAGGCCTTCGGCGAGGCGCTGTTCAAGAGCCAGCTGGCCGCGGGTTCGCGCCTGCCGGAGAAGGGCACCGTGCTGATCACCGTGAAGGACAGCGACAAGCCGCGCGCCGTTGGCGTGGCACGCATGCTGCACGACATGGGCTACCCGATCGTTGCCACCCGCGGCACCGCGTCGGCCATCGAGGCCGCCGGCATCCCGGTCAAGACCGTCAACAAGGTCAAGGACGGCCGTCCGCATATCGTGGACATGATCAAGAACGGCGAACTGGCGCTGGTGTTCACCACCGTGGACGAAACCCGCACCGCGATTGCCGATTCGCGCTCGATCCGGACCTCGGCGCTGGCCCACCGCATTCCTTACTACACCACCATCGCCGGCGCCCGCGCCGCGGTGGAGGGCCTGAAGCACATGCAGAGCCTGGAGGTCTACGACCTGCAGAGCCTGCACGCCTCGCTGGCCTGAAGCCCCGCAGGTAAGGCAAGCGGCACATCGCCACTGGCCGGGCGCATTGCGCCCGGTCAAGGCCAGGAAGCCCGCCGGAGTTGCTGCCGGCGGGCTTCCTGGCCTAAACTACGTCAAATTCGCCGATCGATGCGGCGTGCCCGCATTCGGTCCTGTCTGAAAGCCGCGGTTGAGCGGAAGTGCCCTGGCAGCATTGGTCAGGGATGGCTCCAGCTCCGCTGCGGCTCATTTTTTTGTTGAACGAAGACATGAGCACCATTCCGATTACCAAGCGTGGCGCAGAGCTCCTGAAGGAAGAGCTGCAGCGCCTGAAGGCTGTCGAGCGTCCGGCGGTGATCAATGCGATCTCGGAAGCCCGCGCACAGGGCGACCTGTCTGAAAACGCCGAATACGACGCCGCCAAGGAAAAGCAAGCCTTTATCGAAGGCCGCATCCTGGAAGTGGAGGCCAAGCTGTCGGCCGCGCAGATCATCGACCCGACCCAGCTGGACACCGACGGCCGCATCGTCTTTGGCGCGACTGTGGACCTGGAAGACCTGGAGTCCGGCAGTCCCGTCAGCTACCAGATCGTGGGCGATGACGAAGCCGACATCGACGTCGGCAAGATCTCAGTCAGCTCGCCCATCGCGCGTGCGCTGATCGGCAAGTTCGAAGGCGACGTCGCAACCGTGCTGGCCCCTGGTGGCGAGCGCGAGTACGAAGTCATTACCGTACGCTATATCTGACGCCGGCCCGGCCGGCAGGCTTGCACCTGGCCCGGCCCACCGGAAAGACCGGCACGTGTTCTCCAATTCCTATAACAATCTGCCGCCGCTGCCGCACCGCATCTTCCTGCTGCTGACGGTGGTGTGGGCAGGCAGCCTCTGGACCGTCGGCTACATGGTGGCGCCGACCTTGTTCTCGGTGCTGCCCAGCCGCGAGATGGCGGGCATGATCGCCGGGCACCTGTTCCATACCGAGGCCATCGTCGGGGTCACCATCGGCGTGCTGCAGCTGGTGCTGTGCAACGTGATGATCCGGCGCGGTGCCCACCGCTATCGCGGCCTGCGCTGGCTGGTGCTGGGCATGTTGTGCTGCGTGCTGGCGGGCTACTTCGGCACCCAGCCGTTCATGGCCGGCCTGAAGGAAAAGGCGCTGGCGCTGGGCGTCGGCGTTTCGGAATCGCCTTACAAGGCGCAGTTCGGCATGCTGCACGGCGTGTCGAGCGCCTTCTACCTGCTGCAAAGCCTGCTGGCGCTGGTGCTGGTGTGGCGCGCTTCGGCGCCGCGTTCGGCCGGGGAATGAGGCCGGCCGCCGGCACCGCCACGGGCGTGGCGTGCCGGCATCGGGCGTCGCCTGGCAGCGACCCCGCCATGCTTCAGCTGATCGTGCTCAGCCCAGCGCCTTCTTCTTCTGGCTGGTCGGGCGTGCGCGCGAACGCTTCACATTGCCGCCGGCGGTGACGCGCTCGTTGCCAAGCACCGTGACTTCCTTGCGGGTCGGACGGCGGTTCGGCGCGGCGCTGGGCTTCTTGACCGTCACCGTGCGCGGGGCCGCGCCGCCACGGCGGGCGGGGGTGTGGCGGCCCAGGTCTTCGGCCTGGTTTTCCTTCAGGCGCGCTTCGCCCGGACGCCAGACCACCAGCAGCTTGCCGATATGCTGGATCGGCGCGGCGCTGAGCTGGTCGCAGATTTCTTCGTAGATGGCGATGCGCGCATCGCGATCGTCGCCGAACACGCGGATCTTGATCAGGTCGTGGGCGGCCAGGCTGCGGTCGATCTCGGCCAGTACGGCACGGGTCAGGCCTTCGGCGCCGACCATCACGACCGGGTTCAGGGCATGGGCACGGGAGCGCAGGTCAGAGCGCTGGGCAGGGACTAGTTGTAGAGCAGGCATAAGTTGGCGCTGATTATTAGGCGCTTGAAATAGTGATAGAGCGCGTGGGCGCTGGAAATCGGGCGCTGCAGCCCGCGCCGGTCGTGACACGGCGGGTCGGGCAGGGACAGGCTGCCGACGGCCGCCCGGGGGCGGCAAGCCGGCAGCTGATAAGGCGAGCCGGCGGTCGGGATGCGGATTGGCGCGTATTATCCGTCAATCCGGCACTGTCGGGCAGCAAAATCATCAAAACAGTAGGAAAACCTTCGCGGGCGGCATTGACCGGCGGGCGGGGCAGGGAACAGGCTGGTAACTGGCATGGCAAAAAACAAGTTCAATCATTCGTGGCTGCACGACCACATCAACGATCCGTACGTGAAAATGGCCCAGCGCGAGGGCTATCGCGCCCGCGCGGCCTACAAGCTCAAGGAGATCGACGAGCAGGACAAGCTGATCCGCCCGGGGCAGGTGATCGTCGATCTGGGCGCGGCGCCGGGCAGCTGGAGCCAGTACGCCCGCAACAAGCTGGCGGACTCGCCCCGGGCCAAGGACGGCAGGATCGATGGCGCCGTGGTCGCGATCGACCTGCTGCCGATGGAACCGGTCGCCGACGTCACTTTCATCCAGGGTGACTTTCGCGAGGAATCAGTCTTCCGCGAACTGGAAAGTGTGGTGCTGGACGCCTCCGGCGGTAACAAGATTGACCTTGTTTTGTCGGACATGGCCCCCAATTTGTCCGGTGTGGCCTTCGCCGATGCAGCACGGATCGAGTACCTGTGCGACCTGGCGCTGGAATTTGCGCAGGCCCACCTTAAGCCGGAGGGGGCATTGCTGGTAAAGTGCTTCCACGGGAGCGGCTACAGCCAGATCGTGGAGAAGTTCAAACGGCATTTCAAAGTGGTTGCGAAACGCAAGCCCAAGGCGTCTCGCGACAAGTCTTCCGAAACCTTTATCCTTGGGCGCTACCTCAAGGCAGTGGATTGACCGGTCTCGATACAAGCCAGGGCGAAAAAAGAAGCGTGGAAAGTGCCCCACCCGGTGCTATCGGCATCATAGTTTCTCTGTTTCCCCCCGAGGGCGGGCGCTGCATTACAATGCAGCTATCCGTTGGCAAGGCAATTGCAAAGGAGTTCGGCCTTGAATAACAACCTGTTTCAAAAGGCGGCAATCTGGCTCGTAATCGCGCTGGTGTTGTTTACCGTCTTCAAGCAGTTCGACAAGCCCCGTGCGCAGGACAGCGTCACCTATTCGCAGTTCATGGATGACGCCAAGAATGGCAAGGTGTCGCGTGTCGACGTGCAGGGCCGCAACCTGGTGGTCTCGCCTAAGGAAGGCGCCAAGTACACCATCATCTCGCCGGGCGACATCTGGATGGTCGGCGACCTGATGAAGTACGGCGTCCAGGTGACCGGCAAGGCGGACGACGAACCCAACGTGCTGGTGCAGGCCCTGTATTACCTCGGGCCGACCCTGCTGATCATCGTGTTCTGGTTCTACATGATGCGCCAGATGCAGGGGGGCGGCAAAGGCGGCGCTTTCTCATTCGGCAAGTCGCGTGCGCGCCTGATCGACGAGAACCAGAACGCCGTCACGTTCCAGGACGTCGCCGGCTGCGACGAGTCCAAGGAAGAAGTGGTCGAGCTGGTCGACTTCCTGAAGGACCCGCAGAAATTCCAGAAGCTGGGCGGGCGCATCCCGCGCGGCGTGCTGCTGGTAGGCCCTCCGGGTACCGGCAAGACGCTGCTGGCGCGCGCCATTGCCGGCGAGGCCAAGGTGCCGTTCTTCAGCATCTCGGGTTCCGACTTTGTGGAAATGTTCGTCGGCGTGGGCGCGGCCCGCGTGCGCGACATGTTCGAGAACGCCAAGAAGCAGGCACCCTGCATCGTGTTCATCGATGAAATCGACGCGGTCGGCCGCCATCGTGGCGCCGGCATGGGCGGCGGCAACGACGAGCGCGAGCAGACCCTGAACCAGATGCTGGTCGAGATGGACGGCTTCGAGGCCAACTCGGGCGTGATCGTGATCGCCGCGACCAACCGTGCCGACGTGCTGGACAAGGCGCTGCTGCGTCCGGGCCGTTTCGACCGCCAGGTCTACGTGGGCCTGCCGGACATCCGCGGCCGCGAGCAGATCCTGAAGGTCCATATGCGCAAGGTGCCGATCGGCAACGATGTCGACGCCTCGATCATCGCGCGCGGCACCCCGGGCTTCTCGGGCGCGGACCTGGCCAACCTGGTCAACGAAGCCGCACTGTTTGCCGCCCGCCGGAGCAAGCGCGTGGTCGACATGCAGGACTTCGAGGACGCCAAGGACAAGATCTACATGGGTCCGGAGCGCAAGTCGACGGTCATGCGCGAAGAAGAGCGCCGGGCCACGGCTTACCATGAGTCGGGCCATGCGGTAGTGGCCAAGCTGCTGCCCAAGGCTGACCCGGTGCACAAGGTCACCATCATGCCGCGTGGCTGGGCGCTGGGTGTGACCTGGCAGCTGCCGGAGCATGACAAGTATTCGAAGTACAAGGACAGCATGCTGGAAGAGGTTGCCATCCTCTTCGGCGGCCGTGCGGCGGAAGAGGTCTTCCTCAACGCCATGAGCACCGGTGCTTCCAACGACTTCGAGCGCGCCACCAAGCTCGCCCGCGACATGGTGACCCGCTTCGGCATGAGCGATTCGCTGGGTGCCATGGTCTACGTGGATACCGAGCAGGATGGCATGTTCGGCAAGCTGTCGTCGAAGACGGTGTCGGAAGCCACGCAGCAGAAGGTCGACGCCGAGATCCGCCGCATCATCGACGAGCAATACGCGCTGGCCAAGCGCCTGCTCGAAGAGAACCGCGACAAGGTCGAAGCCATGACCAACGCGCTGATGGAATGGGAAACCATCGATGCCGACCAGGTCAACGACATCATGGCCGGCAAGCCGCCGCGTCCGCCGCGCAGCGCGTCGGGCCCGAACGGCGGCGGCAGCACGCCTCCGGGCGGGTCGCCGGTGGCGCCGACCAACGCGCCCGCCACGGCCTGATCCTGGTTCGTCCACAGACGACGCCGTAGTGATGGCTGTGTAGTGTGCCTGTCCCTGAAGCCGGTGCCTGGTGCACCGGCTTTTCCTTTTGCGCGGCATCTGCCGCGCCCGGATTGAATCAAGCATTCCTACCTTGCAGCAGACTTCTCAGACCAGGTATTTCCAGTGCGGCCGTTTTCGCTTTGCCCTGGACCAGCGCCCGCTGGTGATGGGTATCCTCAACGTCACGCCCGATTCCTTCTCGGATGGCGGCCAGCATGCCAGCCGGGACGCGGCGCTGCGCCATGCCGGGCAGATGATCGCCGAGGGCGTGGACATCATCGACATCGGCGGGGAATCCAGCCGGCCCGGTTCGGCGGCGCTGCCGCTGGAAGACGAACTGGCGCGCGTGATCCCGGTGGTGGAAGCACTGCGCGACTGCGGCAAGCCGCTTTCGGTCGATACCTACAAGCCCGAGGTCATGCGCGCCGCGCTTGCGGCCGGAGCCGATCTCATCAACGATATCTGGGGTTTCCGCATGCCGGGCGCGGTCGAGGCCGTGGCGGCGGGGCAGGCGGGCCTGTGCGTGATGCATATGCAGCGCGATCCGCAGACCATGCAGGAAGACCCGCACTACGATGACGTGGTCGCCGAGGTGGCCGGGTTCCTTGCCGAGCGCATTGCCGTGCTGCGCGCTGCCGGCATCGACGATGCGCGCATCTCCCTCGATTCGGGGTTCGGCTTCGGCAAGACACCCGATCATAATCTGCGCCTGCTCGGCCAACTGCCGCGGCTGGCGCTTGAGGGCCTGCCGGTGCTGGCTGGCATCTCGCGCAAGTCCACGCTGGGCGCGGTCCTTGGTGGCCGGCCGCCGCAGCAGCGTGTTGCCGCCAGCATTGCCGCCGCGGTGTGTGCGCTGGAGCGCGGAGCATTTATCGTGCGCGTGCATGATGTGGAGCAGACGGTGGACGCCGTGAAGATCTGGTGGGCGGTGCGCAACGAGTCCGTTGGCGCGGCCTGAACCAGCCGCGGCCACCGCAGGCAGAACAACGATCAGAGTAAAGAAAGGGAATCAGCGAATGACACGCAAGTATTTCGGGACAGATGGCGTGCGGGGCAGGGTCGGCGAGGCGCCGATCACGCCGGACTTCGTGATGCGCCTGGGCCATGCGGCCGGCAAGGTGCTGGCCCACGGCGCCAAGACCGGGCAAGGCAAGCCGACCGTGCTGATCGGCAAGGACACGCGCATTTCCGGCTATATGCTGGAAGCGGCGCTGGAAGCCGGCTTCACCTCGGCCGGCGTGCACGTGCTGCTGACCGGTCCGCTGCCGACGCCGGGCATCGCCTACCTGACGCGGGCGCTGCGGCTGTCCGCCGGCGTGGTGATCTCGGCCAGCCACAATCCCTACTACGACAACGGCATCAAGTTCTTTTCGGCCGACGGCGACAAGCTGCCCGATGCGGTCGAGGCAGAGATCGAGGCTGCCATCGAAGAGCCGATGGTGTGCGCGCCGTCCGATGACCTGGGCCGCGCGCGCCGCATCAACGATGCGCCCGGCCGCTATATCGAGTTCTGCAAGAGCACCTTCCCGCATGAGCAGGACCTGTACGGCCTGAAACTGGTGGTCGACTGTGCCCATGGCGCCGCCTACCACATCGCGCCGCACGTGTTCCATGAGCTGGGCGCCGACGTGGTTTCGATCGGCAACCAGCCGGACGGCCGCAATATCAACGACGGCTACGGCGCCACCGCGCCGGCCAAGCTGGTTGAGGCGGTCAAGGCCCATGGCGCTGACCTGGGCCTGGCCTTTGACGGCGACGCCGACCGCTTGCAGGTGGTGGATGCCGACGGCCGTCTCTACAACGGCGACGAACTGCTGTATCTGATCGTGCGCGACCGCCAGGCCGCTGGCCAGGCGGTGCCGGGTGCCGTGGGCACGCTGATGACCAATATGGCGGTGGAGCTCGCGCTCAAGCGCCAGGGCGTGGAATTCGTGCGCGCCAAGGTGGGTGACCGCTATGTGCTGGAAGAGTTGAACAAGCGCAGCTGGACTCTGGGCGGCGAGGGCTCCGGCCACCTGCTGTGCCTGGACCGCCACAGCACCGGCGACGGCATCGTGTCGGCGCTGCAGGTGCTGGCCGCGCTGCGCCGCAGCGGCAAGACTCTGGCGCAGTTGCTCGAGGGCGTAAGGCTGTTCCCGCAGACGCTCATCAACGTGCGCGTGCAGAAAGGCTTCGACTGGCAGTCGCATGCCGGCCTGCAGGCCGCGCGCGCGGCGGTCGAGCCTGAACTGGAGGGGCGCGGCCGGGTGCTGATCCGTGCCTCCGGCACCGAGCCGGTGGTGCGCGTGATGGTCGAGGCCGAGCAGGCTGAAATGGCCGAGCGCGCGGCCAGGCGGCTGGCCGATGCCTTGGGCGCCTGATACGCCGCCCCCTGACCAGGAACGCCGGGCCAGTCCCGGCGTTTTTTTATTCTATAGCGCAATTAACCGCCGTCATATTGCGTCACCATGATTGCCGGATGGGCGCGGCGATCCCTTGCTGGAGGCCGGTTCCAAGAAGATTTAAAGATGTCACGGAATTGTCATACAGGGAGCATAGAGTTCGTCTTGTCAAAAATTTGTCATTCCCAACCAATGTTCTCTGGAGGACATATGAAGCTGGTCAAGACTGCCGTGGCAGGCATCGTTTCGATGGTGGTGGCGGGTACTGCGTTCGCGGCGGAAATTACCGGTGCAGGCGCTTCTTTCCCGGCGCCCGTGTATTCCAAGTGGGCCGACGCATACCAAAAAGCAACGGGTAATAAGGTCAACTATCAATCCATCGGCTCGTCGGGCGGGATCAAGCAGATCGGCGCCAAGACGGTCGATTTCGGTGCCTCGGACGCGCCGCTGAAGGACGAGGACCTGAACAAGCAGGGCCTGGTCCAGTTCCCGACCGTGATCGGCGGCGTGGTGCCGGTGATCAACCTGCAGGGCGTAAAGCCGGGCGATCTGACCATCACGGGCGAAGTGCTGGCCAATATCTACCTGGGCAAGATCAAGAAGTGGGATGACCCCGCGATCAAGGCGCTGAACCCGCAAGCCAAGCTGCCGAGCCAGGACATCCTGCCGGTGCGCCGCGCCGACGGTTCGGGCACTACCTTCATCTTCACCAACTACCTGTCCAAGGTCAGCCCGGACTGGAAGAGCGCGGTGGGCGAGGGCACCACGGTCAACTGGCCGGGCGGCGGCACCGGCGGCAAGGGCAACGAGGGCGTCGCCGCCTTCGTGCAGCGCCTGAACGGCGCCATCGGCTACGTCGAGTACGCCTACGCCAAGCAGAACAAGATGACCCACGTGAACATGAAGAACGCGTCGGGTGCCGTGGTCAAGCCGGGCGACGATGCCTTCAAGGCTGCCGCCGCCGGTGCGGACTGGAGCAAGACCTACTACCAGATCCTGACCAACCAGCCGGGCAAGGAAGCTTGGCCGATCGCCGGCGCCACCTTCATCCTGGTCCACAAGAACCAGGAAAAGGCCGCGCAGGGTGCCGAAGTGCTGAAGTTCTTCGACTGGGCCTACAAGAGCGGCGCCAACATGGCCGCCGACCTTGACTACGTGCCGCTGCCGGAAAACGTTGTGAACCAGATCCGTTCGACCTGGAAGACCAGCGTCAAGGACGCCTCGGGCAAGGCGCTGTACTGATCCTGACGGCATCGCCGGCCCCGCGCGAGTGCGGGGCCGGTGGCCGGGCTGCCCGAAACTGGCCCGGACACCAGGCTCCCGCCCAGGCGGGAGCGGCGATCCACCCTGAATTCCCGACATGGCGACTACCCCCTCCGAGATCCGCAACGTCCAGCCCCCGAGCCGCATGGGCGACATCCTGTTCGGCGGCCTGACGCGGGGCGCCGCGATCGTGACCCTGCTGCTGCTGGGCGGCATCATCGTCTCGCTCGCGATCAGCGCCTGGCCGTCGATCCAGACCTTCGGTGCGCGCTTCCTGTGGACCGCGGAGTGGGATCCTCCCGCCGATGTCTATGGCGCGCTGGTGCCCATCTACGGCACCATCGTGACCTCGCTGATCGCGCTGATCATCGCGGTGCCGGTGAGCTTCGGCATCGCGCTGTTCCTGACCGAGCTGTCGCCGGCCTGGCTGCGCCGCCCGCTGGGCACGGCCATCGAACTGCTCGCCGCGGTGCCGTCGATCGTCTACGGCATGTGGGGCCTGCTCGTGTTCGCGCCGATCTTCGGCGAGTATTTCCAGAAGCCCCTGGCCGCCACGGTGGGCCAGCTGCCGGTGGTCGGCAAGCTGTTCCAGGGCGCGCCGCTGGGCATCGGCCTGCTGTGCGCGGGCGTGATCCTGGCGATCATGATCATCCCGTACATCGCTTCGGTGATGCGCGACGTGTTTGAAGTCACCCCGGTGCTGCTCAAGGAATCGGCCTACGGCGTGGGCTGCACCACCTGGGAAGTGATGTGGAACGTGGTGCTGCCCTACACCCGCGCCGGTGTCATCGGCGGCGTGATGCTGGGCCTGGGCCGCGCACTGGGCGAGACCATGGCCGTCACCTTCGTGATCGGCAACACCAACCTGCTGGACAGCGCCTCGCTGTTCTCGCCGGGCAACAGCATCACCTCGGCGCTCGCCAACGAATTCGCCGAAGCCGGCGCCGGCCTGCACACCGCGGCGCTGATGGAACTGGGCCTGATCCTGTTCTTCATTACCTTCGTGGTGCTGGCGCTGTCCAAGCTGCTGCTGCTGCGACTGGCAAAGAATGAGGGAACCAAATGAGCGCGAGTCAAGCTGTGTCAACCGCATCGATCCCGGCGGTCCGTGCCGACGCGGATGCCATTCGCACCCGGCTGCAGGCGCGCCGCCGCCGCACCAACCTGTATGCACTGACCGCCTCGCTGGTGGCGATGGGCTTCGGCCTGTTCTGGCTGGCGTGGATCCTGTGGACCACCGTCACGCTGGGCGTGGGCGGCCTGTCGCTGGACCTGTTCACGCAGATGACCCCGGCGCCGAATACCGCTGGCGGCGGCCTGGCCAACGCCATCTTCGGCAGCTTCGTGATGGTCGGCATGGCGACGCTGTTCGGCACGCCGCTGGGCATCCTGGCCGGCATCTACCTGGCCGAGTACGGCAAGAGCTCGCCGCTGGCCAGCTTTATCCGCTTTATCAACGACATCCTGCTGTCGGCGCCGTCGATTGTGATCGGCCTCTTTGTCTACGCGCTGGTGGTGACCCGCATGGGCCACTTCTCGGGCTGGGCCGGGATCTGCGCGCTGGCGCTGCTGCAGGTGCCGATCGTGGTGCGCACCACCGAGAACATGCTGAACCTGGTGCCCAACGCGCTGCGCGAGGCGGCCTTCGCACTCGGCACGCCCAAGTGGAAGATGGTGCTGTCGATCACGGTGAAGTCATCCTACGCCGGCATTGTGACCGGGGTGTTGCTGGCCGTCGCCCGTATCGCCGGCGAGACCGCGCCGCTGCTGTTCACCGCGCTGTCCAATCAGTTCTGGACCAGCGACCTGAACAAGCCGATGGCCAACCTGCCGGTGACGATCTTCCGCTTTGCCATGAGCCCGTTCACCGAATGGCAGCAACTGGCCTGGGCGGGTGTGTTCCTGATTACGATCGGCGTGCTGGCCCTGAATATCCTGGCGCGCATCCTGTTCAAGAAATAAGCGGCCGGACCACGCAAACCGTCCCGCCCAAAGACTGCAAGCGAGAAACGCAATGACCTCCACCGTCATCGACATTCCCGATTCGGTACGCGCCAAGATCGACGTGCGCAACCTGAACTTCTACTACGGCCAGTTCCATGCGCTGAAGGACATCAACATGTCGATCCCCGACCGCAAGGTCACGGCCTTCATCGGACCGTCGGGGTGCGGCAAGTCGACGCTGCTGCGCACCTTCAACAAGATGTATGCGCTGTATCCCGAGCAGCGCGCCGAGGGTGAGATCAACATGGACGGCGACAACCTGCTGACCGCGCGCCAGGACATCGCGCTGCTGCGCGCCAAGGTCGGCATGGTGTTCCAGAAGCCGACACCGTTCCCGATGTCGATCTACGACAACATCGCCTTCGGCGTGCGCCTGTTCGAGAAGCTGTCGCGCTCGGAGATGGACGACCGCGTGGAATGGGCGCTGACCAAGGCGGCGCTGTGGAACGAGGCCAAGGACAAGCTGCATCAGTCCGGCTACGGCCTGTCCGGCGGCCAGCAGCAGCGCCTGTGCATCGCGCGCGGCATTGCCATCCGCCCGGAAGTGTTGCTGCTGGACGAGCCGTGCTCGGCACTCGATCCGATTTCCACCGGCCGCATCGAGGAACTGATCGCGGAGCTGAAGGACGAGTACACGGTCGTGATCGTTACCCACAACATGCAGCAGGCGGCGCGCTGCTCGGACTACACCGCCTATATGTACCTGGGCGAACTGATCGAGTTCGGCGAGACCGAGAAGATCTTCATCAAGCCGCACCGCAAGGAAACGGAAGACTACATTACCGGCCGGTTCGGCTGATCGTTACCGCAGGGCGTAGCATATCCATAAGCGGCCAGGAGAATCCCATGCCAGACAAGCACCTGTCGACCCAGTTCGACGCCGACCTCAACGCGATCAACACCAAGCTGCTGCAGATGGGCGGCCTGGTCGAGTCGCAGATCGAGCTCGCCATGCGCGCGCTGTCCGACTTCGATGGCGAGACCGCCGACCAGGTCATCGCCCGGGAGATCCAGCTCAACGCGCTGGAAGTCGAGATCGATGCCGACTGCGGCAACATCATTGCCCGGCGCCAGCCGACCGCGCGCGACCTGCGCCTGGTGATGGCCATCTCCAAGACCATCACCAACCTGGAGCGCGCCGGCGACGAGGCCGAGAAGATCGCCAAGCGCACCAAGCACATCATGGAAGACGCGTCGGCGCACAGCATCAATTACGCCGAGGTCAAGCTCTCGGGCGAGATGGCGATCTCGCTGCTGCGCCAGGCGCTGGACGCCTTTGCGCGCCTGGACACCGTGGCGGCGGCGCGCATCGTCAAGGACGACAAGGCCATCGACGAGGAATTCCGCGGCTTCGTGCGCAAGCTGATCACGTACATGATGGAAGACCCGCGTACGATCTCGGTCGCGCTGGATTTCCTGTTCATCGCCAAGGCGGTGGAGCGCATTGGCGATCACGCCAAGAACATCGCGGAATTTATCATTTACATTGTCAAGGGGACGGACGTCCGCCATGTCTCGCGCGAGGACATGGAGCGCGAAGCGCTGAGCTGAACTCAGCCGCCCACGGAGAACAATTACATGCCAAGCAGTATTCTCGTTGTCGAAGACGAACCGGCGATCGCCGAACTGATCGCCGTGAACCTGCAGCACGCGGGGCACTATCCGATCCGGGCCTACAACGCCGAGCAGGCGCTGTCGCTGATGAGCGATGTGCTGCCCGACCTGGTGCTGCTCGACTGGATGCTCCCGGGCAAGTCGGGCGCGAACTTCGCCAAGGAGTTGCGGGCCAACGACCGCACCCGCCAGATCCCCATCATCATGCTGACCGCCCGCGGCGAGGAGCAGGACAAGGTGATGGGGCTTGAGGCCGGCGCCGACGACTACGTCACCAAGCCGTTCTCGCCCAAGGAACTGCTGGCGCGGATCAAGGCGGTGCTGCGCCGCCGTGCGCCGCAGCTGACCGACGATGTGGTGGCCATCAACGGCCTGCGCCTGGACCCGGCCACGCACCGTGTCACCGGCCAGGACGACAGCGGCGCGATCAAGCTGGAGCTGGGTCCGACCGAGTTCCGCCTGCTGCACTTCCTGATGACGCATCCGGAACGCGTGCACAGCCGCTCGCAACTGCTCGACCAGGTCTGGGGCGACCATGTCTTTGTCGAGGAGCGTACCGTCGACGTCCATATCAAGCGCCTGCGCGCCGCGCTCACCCCCGGCGGCTACAGCAATATGATCGAAACCGTGCGCGGCAGTGGCTACCGCCTGGCGCGCACGCCCGGCGCCTGACGCGCCGGACATGGGAGGGCGGCTTGACGTGCTGCCCTGCCAGAGCCCACGCTGCTGGCAGGGCGCGGCGCATTCGTGGCACACTCCGTCGCAACCCTGCAGCCTTCCGTGGCTGCGAGCCTGAACCCTGCGCATGAATGTCATCTGGGCCCGTTCCGTGGCCATCCTGATCAGCCTGCTGGTGCTGTCCGCCGGTGTTTACCTGGCCGTGGGCCCGGTGCCGGCGCTGGCGCTGGCATGCGTATCGCTGCTCGGGCTGCTGTTCTACTACCTGTACCAGATCAACCGCCTGTGGAAGGTGCTTGATGCGCCGGTCTACGGCGAGATCCCCAGTGCACTCGGGCTTTGGGGCGAGGTGTATTACCGGCTGCACCGGCTGGTCAAGCGCTGGCGCACCCAGGTGCTGCAGGTCGAGCAGCAGCACACGCGCTTTATCCAGGCCATCCAGGCTTCGCCCAACGGCGTGCTGATGCTGGACGACGCCGACCAGATCGAGTGGTGCAACGACGTGGCCGAGCAGCATTTCGGCCTGAACGCGCGGCGCGACGTGCGCCAGCGCATCACCCACCTGATCCGCCGCCCCGAGTTCGTCCACTACCTGACCCGGCAGCGCTTCGATGACCCACTGGTGATGCGCGACATGGGCGAGCACAAGCACAGCGTGATCGCGGTGCAGATCCTGCCCTATGGCGACAACCGCAAGCTGGTGATCACGCAGGACATCACCAAGCTCGAAAACACCGAGGCGATGCGGCGCGACTTCGTTGCCAACGTGTCGCACGAACTGAAGACGCCGCTGACGGTGCTGACCGGCTTCCTGGAAACCGTGCGCGACCTGCCGGTGTCGGAAGACGACCGGCGCCGCTACATCGACATGATGCTGGCGCAGTCGGTGCGCATGCAGAGCATCGTCGAAGACCTGCTGGCGCTGGCCAAGCTGGAAAGCGATGCGCAGCCGCCCGGCAATGACATCGTGCCGATCCGTGCCATGGTGGCGCACCTGACCCACGACGCCGAGGCGCTGTCGCAGGGACGGCACCAGGTCTCGGCCGAGATCGACCCGACCGTCGGCATGCGTGGCGCCGAGACCGAACTGCTGTCGGCGCTGGGCAACCTGGTGTCGAACGCCGTGCGCTACACGCCGGACGGGGGGCGCATCACCATCAGGCTGGCCTGGGAAGAGGGTCATGCCGTGTTCTCGGTGGCCGATACCGGCCTGGGCATCGCTCCCGAGCATATTCCCCGGCTGACCGAGCGCTTCTACCGCGTGGACCGCAGCCGCTCGCGCGACACCGGCGGCACCGGGCTGGGGCTGGCCATCGTCAAGCACGTGCTGTCACGCCACCATGCGGACCTGCGCGTGACCAGCGAAGAGGGCCGGGGCAGCGTGTTCCGCGTGATCTTCCCGCTTGAACGCAGCCTGCGTTCGGCCGGGGAGGGCGCGGACATGCCAGCGCCAGGCAGCGGCCCGACCGCGCCGCCGCAGTCGCCGGACACCTCGCGGCGCGCCGCCTGACCCGTAAAGTAAAACCCCGCCGCGGCGGGGTTTTGCATGTTATGCCTCAGGGAAGCCTCCTCGGCTCCTGGCGCAAGGTGGGCAACAGAAGCCCGCTCAGGGCATCCCCCCAAACATCACCAGCATATCGTTCTGACTCACATGTGGACGCTTCGAGCGCGTCTGCTTGCGTGCATAGTTGCCGTCCGGCTGCATGATCCACGCCGAGGCGTTGTCGCGCAGGTGCACCTGCAGGCTTTCCTTGATGACGCGTGCCTTCAGCGCCTTGTCCAGCACCGGGAAGGCAACTTCCACGCGGCGGAACAGGTTGCGGTCCATCCAGTCGGCGCTGGACAGGTACAGCACCTCTTCGCCGCCGGCGTAGAAGTAGTAGACCCGGTGGTGTTCCAGGAAGCGGCCGATGATCGAGCGCACCGAGATGTTCTCGGACATGCCCGGCACGCCCGGCATCAGCGCACACACGCCGCGCACGATCAGGTCGATCTTCACCCCCGCGCGCGAGGCCTTGTACAGCTCGTCGATGATCGATGGCTCCAGCAGCGCGTTCATCTTGGCGATGATGCGCGCGGGCTTGCCGGCGCGCGCGTTGCGGGCCTCGGCGCGGATATGGTCGACCAGGTTGCTCTGCATGGTGAAGGGCGACTGCCACAGGTGGTTCAGCCGGATGGTGCCGGCGGTGCCGGTCAGCAGCTGGAACACGTGATGCACGTCTTCGCAGATCTCCTCGTTGGCCGTCAGCAGGCCGAAGTCGGTGTAGAGGCGGGCGGTGCGCGGATGGTAGTTGCCGGTGCCGAGGTGGGCGTAGCGCCGCAGCTTGACCTGCTTGGCCTTGGGGCCGGTGGGCTCGCGCCGCACGATCAGCAGCATCTTGGCGTGGCACTTGTGGCCGACCACGCCGTAGATCACGTGTGCGCCCGCGGATTCCAGGCGCTCGGCCCAGTTGATGTTGGTTTCCTCGTCAAAGCGCGCCAGCAGCTCCACCACCACGGTCACTTCCTTGCCGTTGCGCGCGGCAGTCATCAGTGCTTCCATCACCAGCGACTCATTGCCGGTGCGATAGACGGTCTGCTTGATCGCGACCACGTTGGGGTCGGCCGCGGCCAGCTGCAGCAGGTCGAGCACGGAACTGAAGCTCTCGTACGGGTGGTGCAGCAACACGTCCTGCTGGCGCATCACGTCGAACATTGACGCGCCGGCGGAGAAGGCCTTGACCGGCGCGGGCACATATGGCGCAAACTTCAGCGCGGGCCGGTCCACCATGTCGGGGATCTGCATCAGCCGCACCAGGTTCACCGGGCCGGAAACACGATACAGGTCCTGCTCGGCGAGGCCCGATTCCAGCAGCAGCCGGCGTGCCAGCGGTGCCGGCGTGTCCGACGAGACTTCCAGGCGCACCGTGTCGCCGAAATGGCGCGTGGGCAGCTCGCCCTGCAGCGCCTCGCGCAGGTCGGTGATCTCGTCTTCCGAGACGAACAGGTCGGAGTTGCGCGTGACGCGGAACTGGTAGCAGCCGTGCACGGCAATCGCCGGGAACAGCTCATGCACGAAGCCCTGCATGAAGGACGACAGCATCACAAAGCCATACGGGTAGCCCGACAGCTTCTCCGGCATCTTTACCACGCGCGGCAGCGCGCGCGGCGCCTGCACGATGGCCAGGTCGGCCTCGCGGCCGAAGGCGTCCTTGCCGGACAATTCCACCACGAAGTTCAGGCTCTTGTTGAGCACGCGGGGAAAGGGGTGGGCGGGATCCAGTGCAATCGGGGTCAGCACCGGCCCCAGTTCGCGCTGGAAGAACTCGCGCGCCCATTCGCGCTGGGCGTCGGTCCAGGTGGTGGTCAGGTGGAAAAAGACCCCCTCTTTTTCAAGTAGTGGAAAAATGGTGTTCTGCAGCATGTCATACTGCGAAGCCACAAGCCGTTGCGTGCGCTCGGTGACGAGCTGGTAGGTCTGCTGGAATGACAGGCCGTCCGGCGTCAGCCCCGAAGCGTTGTCGCGCATCTGTTCCTTCAGGCCCGCCATGCGGATTTCAAAGAACTCGTCCAGGTTGCTGGACACGATGCAGATGAATTTCAGCCGCTCCAGCAGCGGGACCTTCGGGTCCGCCGCTTGCGCCAGCACGCGGGCATTGAATTCCAGGATGCCCAGTTCGCGGTTGAGCAGCGTACTGGACGGAGTCGTCGACATGAGCATGACCTTCTTTTGGTAATGTGGCGACTTTTTCATAAAAACGTGTCACTTTTATGACAGTTTGATTTTGTCATGATGCAGACATGATCAGGACATATTTTTCCCGGGCGCGAACGCCGGCAGGCCAAGGCACCAGAGCGCACCTGCCGCGCCACGCAACGCCAACGCGAACCAGCCCTCCTAGCACACGATGAATAACACCCCACGCCTGCTGGCTGCCGTCGATATGGGTTCGAACAGCTTCCGCCTGATGATCGGGCGGGTGGACGAGACCCCCACGGCCAATGGCCCGGCCAGCCAGATCTTCCAGGTTGACGCGCTGCGCGAGCCGGTCCGCCTGGCCGCCGGCCTGACGCCCGACAAATACCTGGACCAGCCCGCGCGGCGCCGCGGTATCGATGCGCTGCGGCGCTTCGGCGACCGGCTGCGCGAGTTCGCGCCCAACCAGGTGCGCGCCGTTGCCACCAACACATTGCGCGTGGCCAAGAACGCGTCCGAGTTCCTGATCGAGGCCGAAAGCGCGCTGGGCTTCCCGATCGAAGTGATCGCCGGGCGCGAGGAAGCGCGGCTGATCTACCTCGGGGCCTCGCACGACGCCCCGGCCTGCCAGGGCAACCGCCTGGTGGTCGATATCGGCGGCGGCTCGACCGAGTTCATCATCGGCAACGGCTACCAGTCCAAGCTGATGGAAAGCCTGTATATCGGCTGCGTGTCGCACAGCCGCCAGTTCTTCCCCAGCGGCAACGTCGATGAATACGCGATGAAGCAGGCCGAGCTGGCCGCGCGCCGCGAGATCCAGGTGCTGGTGCGCCAGTACCGGGCCACGGGCTGGGAGCAGGCGGTCGGCTCGTCGGGCACGGCGCGCGCGCTGGCCGAGCTGATCGAACTCAATGGCATGAACGACAGCACCGCCGAGCACGGTATCACGCGCGAAGGGCTGGAGCGCCTCAAGCGCGCGCTGATCAAGGCCGAGAACACCAACCGCGTCAAGCTGACCGGCCTCAAGGCGGACCGCATCCCGGTGCTGCCGGGCGGCTTGTCGATCATGCTGGGCGTGTTTGCCGAACTCGATATCGAGCGCATGGATGTCACCGACGGCGCGCTGCGGCTAGGTGTGCTGTACGACCTGCTCGGACGCAGCCACCACGAGGACATGCGCACCGTCACGGTGGACCAGTTCATGCGCCGCTATGGCGTGGACCGGGCCCAGTCCGGCCGCGTGCGCCGTGCCGCGCAGACGCTGCTGTCACAGTTCCCGGAGCCGGCCAACGAACGGCGCGAGGACAACCTGGCGCTGCTGGGCTGGGCCGCCAGCCTGCATGAGACCGGCATGTCGATCTCGCACAGCGGCTACCACAAGCATTCGGCCTATATCGCCACCCATGCCGATATGCCGGGCTTTTCCAAGACCGACCAGGCGCGGCTGGCGACGCTGCTGCTGGGCCATGCGGGCAAGCTCGGCAAGCTGTCGGGCAGCGGCAGGTTCGTCGACTGGCGCATGCTGTTCAGCCTGCGCCTGGCCTTTGTGCTGTGCCGCCGCCGCTCGGATGTGGCCTTGCCCGATATCCGCGTGAGCCAGTTGGCCGAGGCGCTGGACGAAGGCTTCACCGTGCGCTTGCCGAAGGCGTGGATCGAGGCCAATCCGCTGATCGAATACAGCCTGGCGCAGGAGGCTGATGAATGGCAGCGGATCGGCAAGCGCTACAAGGTCATCTATGACTGAGCGCAGTGCGGAGGGCGGCCGCCGGGGCGGCGGCCGCTGACAGGCAGCTGGCGCCGCTCAGGCGGCGTTGTTCAGGCCGAGGAAGTGACGGGCGTAGCGCGGGTTCATGTCGTTCACGCGCAGCAGCGTCAGGAAGTCAGCCACGTTGAAGTCCGGATCCCAGGCCGGCTGGCCGCAGATCTTTGCGCCCAGGCGCAGGTAGCCCTTGATCAGCGCGGGCGGCTCGACGTCCAGCTGCTGGTTCAGGTCCTCGACCGGCAGCGGCACGCGCGGGAAGGCGTGGTATTCGATTGGCGCCAGCGAGCGCTCGCTGAACAGCCGGTGCAGGCTGGCCGCGTAGTGGCCGCCGTCGTTCATCGGCACGCTGGCGCAGCCGAGCATCGATTCGATGCCCCAACGCTGCAGGTACTCGCCCAGGCCGCCCCACAGCGCCATGATGACGCTGCCCGAACGGTAGTCGCGGTGCACACAGGAGCGGCCCAGTTCCAGCATCTTGGGGCGCAGGTGGCCCAGGCGTACCAGGTCGAATTCAGATTCCGCGTACAGGCAGCCCAGGCGCTTGGCCTGGTGCGGCGGCAGCACGCGGTACGTGCCCACCACGCGCAGCGTGGCCATGTCGCGCACGATCAGGTGGTCGCAGTAGGCATCGAACATGTCGATGTCCAGCTCCGGCACCGAAGAGGTCAGGCGCGCGCCCATTTCCTCGGCAAAAACCTTGTAGCGCAGGCGCTGGGCTTCGACTACTTCGTCCTGGTGGCGCGCCCACGCCACGCTGAGAACAGGCGATTCATGTGCCGGTGTATCTGATTGGCGATGAAGACGGCTCCGCGCCGTCTGGCCACCAAGGCCATTGGGCAGAGAGTCGAAAAGCGGCTGGGTGGGCGTCGGCAGATCTCGCATCAGTATGTCCTTTTGGTGACGAAACTGTTGCGATGCAATGTAGTGAGAGTGGGTGACATTGCCGTGACCCGGGGATGACGGTTCCGTGACGTCACCTGCCAGGGCGGACGGTCGGGCGCTTTCGGGCGATGGGTCAGGGTGTGAGTCGCGATCCTCGACGTCAATATAACGATCGGCCGGGCCATTCATGGGGAATCTCCGTGACACCTGCTATCGGCACCGGAAGAGGCGCCAAGGCCACTCTACTTACGGGAGATTCCGCCCGCCATCAGCTATTTCTGATTTTGGCGGGACAAAATGGGCCAGGTGCCGTCAGGCGGCACCTGGCATACGGGGTGGGGCGGGGCTCAGAGGAATTCTGGGTTGATGACGGCGCGCAGCACGGTCTGCGCCTCGCTTTCGCGGGTGCGGCCGGTCAGCCACCAGATGCCGCTCTTGCGCACGCTCCAGTTCATTTCCGAGCCGGCCAGCAGCAGGCTGGCGACGCGGCCGATCCAGGGCTGGTGCCCGACTACCACCACGTGCTCGGGGCGTTCCGGCCACTCGACTGCTGCAAGCACTGCGCTGACGTCGGCGCCGGGCGCAAGGGCGTCACTGATCTCCGCCTCGGCAGACAGCGCGGCCGCCGTTTCGCGGGTGCGCAGCGCAGGGCTGCAAAGGACGCGGGTGTCGGCCGGCAGATGTGCGCGCAGCCATTTGGCGGATACCTCCGCCTGCTTGCGGCCGCGGCGTGTCAGTGGCCGCTGCAGGTCGGCATGGCGGCTCAGGCTGAGCGCGTCGGGGAGGTCTTCGGCTTCGGCGTGGCGCCACAGGATCAGGTTCATGTCGGACGGGGCAATGAGCGAGCTTCGAGTATGGTGAAGCGGCCCGACCGGTGCAAGCGCCAGCTGGCCCGCGCCGGTGCGCAGGCCAGGCTGCACGCGGCGCGTAAACGGAAGCAGGCTGCCTGTCGGGCAGCCCGCAAGTGTGTCCAGGCGCGGTGTCAGCGGCGTGACAGCGCGTCGGCGCACAACGGCCGCGGCGCGGGCGACAGCCGCGCATGCGGTATCGCCGGGGCCGTGCAGAAACTCAGGACTTGTGGCGGAAGTTGATGCGTCCCTTGGTCAGGTCATAGGGCGACATTTCCAGGGTGACACGGTCGCCGGCCAGGATGCGGATGCGGTGCTTCTGCATCTTGCCCGAAGCGTATGCCCAGATTTCGACGCCGTTTTCCAGCGTGACCCGATAGCGGTTGTCAGGCAGGGCTTCCGACACCACGCCGCCAAATTCAATGAGTTCTTCCTTAGCCAATCTGTCTTCCTTTTCGGCAGCCCGTGAAGGCTGCGTGGTTGCGATTTCAAAAATCCTGTTCGGTTCGCCCGGTACGGCGCGGAACCGCGGCATGTTTCGCCGATTGCGGCGAAGCGCGCCTTGGGTTGTTCGGGGCAAGCTCACGCGGACTGCGGCGCGCGGCGCCTGATGCTCGGTCCTGTCAGCGGTATCGCCCAACGGGCGCGGATGGCTTGGGCGACGGCCTGGCCGCTGACGGCCGGGGAGGCCGTGTGCTTTGCGGAGCAGGCGGGCAGGTTGTACCCGGTGGTTCGCCAGTTTGGTGTCGTCGCGGAAGGCCCGCGCCGGCGGCTGCTGTTCGCTCGCGAAGAGCGCGCTGGTGAGAACGCCCGGTTACAGGGATGCACGGACACCCCGGGGGCTACTTTGACATTGTATCACGTACGCAGTTGCAGCATGGCCGGCACGTTGCGGCAGATGGCCGGCCGCGGCGGTTGCACCGTGCCGCCAAAGTCGGCAATTCATGTGCCTTGGAAGGCGCGTCTTGCGGTCTGGCCGGCTTGGTATTTGCTCCATATGAGCTAGAACTAACTCGTACGGCCTTGCCGGGCCGGATCTCGCAAGGAGACTGCCATGGAACTCCATCTGGAATCGCACCGCTACGTTCGCTGCCGGCCGGACTGGCGGGCCGCCGTGGTGGCGGGGCTGATTGCCGGCGCGGTCTACATGGTGCTGGAACTGCTCACGGCGCGCTTCCTGCTGTACCAGGGCGCCTGGGGCACCGTGAAGATGGTCGCGGCCATCATCCTCGGGCGTGAAGCCCTGTCTGCTGATGCCTTCAACTGGACAGTCGTGCTTTCGGCGGGGACGGTGCACTTCGCGCTGTCGATCATCCTGGCGGCGGTACTGGCGATGATTCTGTCGTCATTCCGCTTCGATTCCAGCCTGTGGCTGGCCTCGGTGGTCGGGATCGTGTTTGGCGTGGTGGTCTACCTGGTCAATTTCTATCTGCTGGGGACCTACTTCAACTGGTTCGACGAGGCCCGCGGCTGGGAAAGCCTGTTCGCCCACGCGCTCTTCGGGTTGGTGGCGGCCGACGTCTATTGCAATCTCGAGCGACGGCGTGGCGAAACGGGGCAGCAGCCTGCCTGAACCAGGAGATGGAGATGGGGGAGGGGGTAGCAGCCGGCATCCTCCCGGCTGGCGCTCTTTCAGCTAGCCCATCTGGTTGATATGACGTTTAACGCGCTCGCACTAACCTAGAGGCAAACGATCAGAGCGGCCGCCGCCAACCATGCCCGCGGGCGGCTACACCGGAGTACCGAGCCCATGCGGGTTGCAATCGTCAGTACCGAAACCACCGGGCTCACGCCAGCGGACGAGCCTGTCAGCATCGGCCTGTTGCTTGTCGAAGTGGCGCCGCGGGCTGGCACGCTGTTGCGGGAGATCACTGACTATTACGGTTCGCAGGAGCCCACCGTGCCGATCGGTGAAGCTGCCACCGGCACGCACGGGTTGACCGCGGAGATGCTGCGCGGGCGGCGCTTTGACGTCGATGCCATCCGCGCCATCGTCGACGACGCGGATGTGCTGGTCGCCCACGGCGCCGAATTCCACGCGCGGATGCTGGGAAAAGTGCTTCCCGACATCCAGCACAAGCGCTGGCGCTGCTCGGTGCGCCAGGTCCGCTGGTCCCAGTACTTCCATGCCCCCAACCACAAGCTCGATACGCTGTGCGAGCACCTGCGCATCTTCCGGCCCCGGCCGCAGGTTGCGCTGGATGATTGCCTGGCGCTGTCCAGGTTGCTGTTCCAGCACATGGGTGCAGCCGACCAAGCCACGCCCATGGGCTTCCTGCTGGCCGAGTCCGACTTCGTGCCGCGTATTGCGATCAGCGTGCCTGTGCCATCGGCGCCGCCGCCGTTACCTGCGGTCCCGGCCGACGCCGGCCAGTCATGGATGCCAAAGGTTGAGACCAGCCATGCTGGCCCAAGCCGGGGGCTGGTCATCGTCGCGGTGATGCTGATGCTGTTCGCGGGGGCGCTGATCTGGCCGGACTTGCTGCAGTGGTGAGAACAGACCTGTACGGCGCTTGGAGGCCGCTTGGCTGAAAAGAAAAACGGCCTGGATCTTTCGATCCAGGCCGTTGTTTCCACTGGGTATTTCTGGTCGGAGCGATAGGATTCGAACCTACGACCCTCTGATCCCAAATCAGATGCGCTACCAGGCTGCGCTACGCTCCGAAGCCCGCCATTGTAGCCGGGCCCCGCGATCGCGGTCAATCTAATGTGATGATGCCCGCTCTGGCGCACTCAGCCTTGCCGGCCTGCTCCCCCTTCTGGCGGGGACGCTTTGGCTTGACTTGGGTTTGCGCGCTGGGATAATCCGCACACCGCACCAGTCCGACCGGCGTGCTTTTGGGAACGCCCGGTTTGCCTATTCCTTCCGGACTGACCTGATCACCACAACAATAACGGCGCTCCCGCCCGCGGCGGGCGCCTCGACGTGTTTGCGTCTGCCGGCCGGCGGCGCCAGGCGTTCTGAAACCGGGTATGCGGCTTTGATAACAACGGTCCGACACAGGACCGGTAAAGAGCAGGTAACAGCGGCGCCATGCGGCGCACCGCTTGTCGCCTTGGACGGGAATGAAGATGTTTCAGTCGCACATAGTTGTGCTCATCGCGGGGTTGTTCGCCCTGCAGATGGCTGTGGTTTGCGTGGTGTTGCGCCGCTCGGCGGGCATGGATCGCAGCGGCCTGACGTCGTGGGCGCTGGGAAGCGTGCTGGCCGCAATGGCAGCGGCCCTGGCAGCGGTGCAGGAACTGCGCCCGCTGTGGCTGGTACTGGAATCGAGCGACCTGGCACTGCTGGCGGCGCTCTCGGTCATGGCAGTGGGCGCGCGGCATTTCGCGGGCCGGCCCGGCCGCGCCGCGCCGTTGCTGGCGCTGAACCTGGCAGCCGCGGCGGCGGTGGCCTGGCACGACCTGGCGCCTCAATATCTTGCCGTGCCGCCGCTGATGCCGGAGATGGCACCGCTGCTGACGATGTGCCACATCGCACTGCTGCTGGACCTGGCCCGCAGCGCGTGGCCGTCGGTGCCGGCCACGCGCGGCACCGGCCGGCTGGCAGCGTTGTCGCTGGTATTGATCGTCATCGCCGCGGCGGCCATCAACGCATGGACCGTGGCGCTGCCGCTGGCGGCAGTCATGCAGGGCGGCGCCTGGCCGCGGCCGATGCCGTGGGACGGCGAGCTCGCCATGCTCAATATCTTTGCACTGGTGGGCGTGTCGGTCAGCTTTGCGCTGATGGCACACGACCGGCTGCGGCGTATGCTGGAGCGGCGCGCGCGCCATGACGACCTGACCGATGTGCTGCTGCGCGGCGCGTTCTGGGAAGAGCTGGAGGCAGCCTGCCTGCGCGCCGAGCGGCAGCGCAAGCCCCTGACGGTGGCCTTTGTCGACCTCGATCACTTCAAGGCAATCAATGATGTCTACGGCCACCTGGCGGGCGACAGCGTGCTGCGGCATTTCGCCGGGCAGCTGCGCAAGAATTTTGGCCAGCTCGAGGTGACGGGGCGCCTGGGCGGCGAGGAATTTGCCATCCTGATGCCGGATACGGCGCTGGAGCAGGGCCGGCTGGCCTGCCTGCGGCTGGCCACGGCGGTGCGCGCCACGCCATGCCCGTCCGAGCCCGATCCGATCGCCTATACCGTCAGCATCGGCCTGGCGGCGCGGCAGCCGGGCGAAGGCGCCGATGCGCTGATGCGCCGTGCCGACCGTGCGCTATACGACGCCAAGCTGAAAGGGCGCAACTGCGTGTCCCTGCATCCGGCAGGCAGCGAGGCGGGCACCGATGGCGGCGCGGTCGATGGCCACTACATCACGCGCGGACAGCCGCGCGCCGCATCCTGACCTGCGCCGCTTGTCACTGCGCAGCGGTGCTGCGGTAGAATGCCGCCTTCGCGTCCTTAGCTCAGTTGGATAGAGCACTCGCCTTCTAAGCGAGCGGTCAGAGGTTCGAATCCTCTAGGACGCGCCAGTGAAATCAAGGGTTTGCGGGGTGTCGCCCGCGCAGGCCGAAGCGCGCCCCACGTCAGTGGGCAATCTGCGGGCATTTCTGGCCTTCGATGCGAGTGCCATGGAGCTCAGAACGGTCAGTGGCCGACTTTATCGGCTGCGCGACACCGCCAGCGTGGCGGACCTCTCTTCGCGTCGTGGACCACCATGAAGCCCCCTCCGCCGATATTGCCGGCATTGGGTAGGGCTACCGCGTGCGCGAAGCCCACCGCCACCGCCGCGTCCACCGCGTTGCCGCCAGCCTTCAGGATGTCCAGGCCGATCCGCGTGGCCGGTTCCTGCTCCGTCGCCACCATGCCGTTGCGCGCCACCACCGGGTGGAACACGTCCACGTCCATGTCGAAGTCGTAGGCGGCGCTGGCGGCCTGTGCTGTCGCGGTGGTGGCCGGCGCCAAGACGGCCGGTTCTGCAATGACAGGCGCATAGCGCGGGGCGGCGGTCTGTGCGATAGGGGCGGTGTTGCAGGGAAGCTCTCGCAAAAGGACCCATCCCGTTTGCGAAGGTTTTCGAGTGCCCCGACGTGACCCGCCCTTTGGCCGGTCGGCGACGCATGCCAAACATGCGGATTGGCAATCGGAGATTGGATGGAAACCGCCGGGGGTGCGTCGAAAGGCTTATGTGAGGCCGTCGTGACTGTTAGCCACGTCTCGCCCCGCTTTGCGCGCATTTCAGCCCATTAATGGCGGCAACTTCTCGCGCCGTCTACGTGGCAGCAATCCCTCCTGTTTTGATGCGAGGAATGCATCAATTCATCGAAACATTGCAATTCCCCTTTGCAAGTTGTCTCTGCAAACTGGCATCAATTCGCCTTTCCCGTTCGCGGGGCAGGGGGAGGTGACGACAATAAGCCGAAATGGGGAGACAGGATGGGCATCGAACAAGAACGGAAAAGTCGGTTAAACGGGAAGTTGGCGGCCGGGGCGGTCCTTGGAATTGCGATCACTACTACTGTTCAGGCACAGAGTTCGTCCGGAGTAAGCCTGTACGGCATCATCGATACCACCATTCGCTACTCAAACAATAACCAGGGCGACAATAAGTTGGCTGCGTTAACCGACGGCTATTTCAACGGCTCACGCTGGGGCATGCGGGGCAACGAGGCGCTCGGAGGCGGATTGTCCGCCATCTTCAATTTGGAGAGTGGCTTTGATCCCTCGACCGGCGTATCGCAGCAAGGCACCACAACGGCAAACTATGGACAGCAGAGTACCGGCGGTCAGGGGCGTTTGTTTGGAAGGCAGGCATGGGTCGGATTGAACCACGAGCGCTTCGGTAGGCTAACGTTCGGCCGGCAATTCACCACCGGCTACGATGCGACCGCCCGCTTTCAGCCTAACGGTCACCCCAATCTGGACGCAGTCACCATCTTTAACGGCTATACGGGACCGCGCCAAGACAACATGGCGAAATACGTCGGACAATGGGGAGCGCTATCTGCGGGAGCGTATTACACCTTTGGCGAAGTGTCGGGTCATATGAAGCCGAGCTCTAGTTACGGCGCAACTCTCGGCTATAAGCAGGGACCGGTGGACGTCGGTGGCTTCTGGCAGCAGGCCAACGCGCTAACCACGCCCGAGTCGAGGAAAGTCTGGGGCGTGGGTGGCAACTATCAATGGGGGATAGTCAAGCTAACCTTCGGCTATCTAAACAATCGATTCGATGTGAGCCCGACGCGAAACGATGTATTCAGTGGCGGCTTCGCTGTGGCGGCTACCTCTGCTCTCACGCTATCCGTTGCGTCGCACTACGACCGCCAGCGCAATGCCTCCGGCAGCCGCATTATGGTGACCGGCGTCGCGGACTACAACCTTTCAAAGCGCACTGACATTTACGCCGAAATTGATTTCAATCGCATCAACGGTGCCTATGCGCTGCCCACCTTCATGGGAGTGAAAGGCAGCAAAGTCGGCGGTGGCATCGGCTTGCGACATCGCTTCTAGAGCGGTCCATTGTTCTGGCAGGCGGCTAACTGGTGCGTCGGCGCTTCAATGTGTCCAACTATTCTTCGAATTGATCTAACTCCGCTGGTCCCGCGCGTGAACGGCATTCGGGCTAGCACAAATGCAAGGAGCCAGCAGTGGACGAACAGGCAGTTGACCCCAGGACGTGGATTGGACGCAGCGAGCAGTGGGAGGACACAGTCACTGCCGCGCCGATCGCAGCGCTGCGTGCGACGTTGGATTACCCCGCAGCAGCGCAGACAGCAGGCACTCCCTTGCCGCCACTGTGGCATTGGCTTTATTTCTTACCCATGCATCGTCAAAGCGAAATTGGGCACGATGGCCATGCCAAGCGCGGCGGCTTTCTACCCCCTGTGCCATTGCCCCGCCGCATGTGGGCAGGCGGCCAATTCGAGTTTCGCCATCCACTTCGGGTGGGCGACAAGATCCAGCGCACCTCCGTCATCGACGATGTTACAAGCAAGGAGGGGCGGACCGGAAAGTTAGTATTTGTAAGAGTGCGTCATGAGATCCGCGCCATCGGTACTGCGGAACCGGCGTTAGTGGAGTTTCACGACATCGTTTACCGAGAGGCACAGCAGTCGGGCGAGGCGCCTGTCATGCCCCAAGCGGCGCCCGCGGAAGCGGCTTGGCAGCGCCAAATTGTTCCGGACGACGTCTTGCTGTTCCGCTATTCGGCCCTGACTTTCAATGGGCATCGCATCCACTATGACCGTCGCTACGTGACAGAGGTCGAAGGCTACCCCGGCTTGATTGTCCACGGCCCGCTGATCGCTACGTTGCTACTGGATCTGCTGCGGCGTGAATTGCCGCAGGCCGAGGTCGCCAGCTTTCGATTCCGTGCGGTGCGCCCGACCTTCGACCTGCATCCCTTCCGGGTCAGCGGTCAACCGCAGTCTGACGGCAAAACAGTTCGCTTGTGGGCATCCGACCACGAGGGCTGGCTGACCATGGACGCCACGGCAGTCCTTCGCTGATTTCGCTTTACGGAAGATCCTGATGCAACCCCTCAAAGACATCACGGTTGTCACATTTGAACACGCGATTGCGGCGCCTTTTGCCACGCGGCAGCTTGCCGATCTGGGTGCACGAGTTATTAAGATCGAGCGGCCTGGGGTCGGCGATTTCGCCCGTGGTTACGATGAGCGCGTCCGTGGCCTGGCCTCGCATTTCGTCTGGACAAACCGCTCGAAGGAAAGCCTGACGCTCGATGTCAAGCACCCAGCCGCGGCTGGCGTATTACAGCGTTTGATTGAGGAAAAGGCGGACGTGGTGGTTCAGAACCTCGCACCAGGCGCCGCAGCACGGCTTGGTCTGGGCTACGAAACGCTTTCCGCCGTAAAGCCCCAAATCATTGTGTGTGATATTTCGGGCTATGGCGACGACCCGAAGAATCCTGGACCATACCGCGACAAGAAGGCCTATGACCTTCTCGTTCAGAGCGAAGCCGGATTTCTGTCCGTGACGGGGACGCCTGACGTGCCTTGCAAGGCTGGGCCTTCCATTGCCGATATTGCCGCCGGCATGTATGCCTACACAAACATTCTGGCCGCTCTGTTACAACGCAATCAGACGGGCCGAGGGCAACGTATTGACATCTCCATGCTAGAGGCGCTGGCGGAATGGAATAGTTACCCTCTCTACTACGCTTTTGATGGGGCACAGCCGCCGCAGCGCACGGGCGCAAGCCACGCCACAATCTACCCCTATGGACCGTTTCCGGCTGGCGATGGGGCGACAGTAATGTTGGGGTTGCAGAACGAGCGGGAATGGGCAAACTTCTGCAACACAGTGCTCCAGCGGCCCGAACTGATCGAAGATCCCCGCTTTAGCTCAAACTCGAGACGCGTGGCCGAGCGCACTGCACTGAGGCAGATCATCGTAGATGCCTTTTTGCCTCTAACCGGTGCCCAAGTGGTGCAGCGATTGGAGTTGGCCCAGATCGCGAATGCCAGTGTCAATGACATGCAGGGGGTGTGGGAGCATGCTCAACTCAAGGCGCGCGGCCGCTGGACTGAAGTCGACTCGCCCAAGGGCATGCTGCCGGCTCTCTTGCCCCCAGGAACCTGGAACGAAGGGCCGCGTATGGATCCGATACCGGCACTTGGTCAGCACACCGACACAATTCTCGCGGAGCTTGGATACGCCTCCGACGAAATCGCCGTGATGCGCGCTGATAGCGTTGTGTAACGCCTGGCCTAGCGCACCATACATGTGACCTAACGGAGACGTAACCTATGGCTTCCACCATCATTGATTCCCGCATTTTTGGCGACATGTTTAGCGACGCGCGCATGCGCGAAGTGTGGTCCGATGAAAACCGCACGGCTAAATACCTGGACATCGAGCGAGCATTGGCAAAAGTGCAAGGTGAGCTTGGCATCATCCCGCAGGAAGCGGCCGACGAGATCGTCAAGAATTGCGAACTTTCCCAAATTGACTGGGTTAAGCTCAAGGCAAAGACCGAACAGATCGGATATCCGATTATCGCGGTGGTCAACCAGATCAACGCGAACTGCCGGGATGGGCTTGGCGAATTCTGCCATTGGGGCGCCACCACCCAGGACATTACCGACACAGCGGCGGTATTGCAGATGCGCGAGGGCCTGGCACTGATCGAGTCGGATCTCGAGGACATCGCTGACGCGCTTGCGACGCTGGCGAAGCAGTACCGCGACACGCCGGTGATCGGTCGGTCCAACCTGCAGCAAGCCACCCCTATTACGTTCGGCTACAAGATGGCCAGCATCCTTGCCGGCATCGAGCGCCACCGCGAGCGGCTGCGGCAGTTGAAGCCGCGAGTGCTAATGGGTGAGTTCGGCGGCGCATCCGGTACGCTTTCCTCGTTGCAGACGGGAGCCATGGAAACACAGGCTGCGTTGATGAAGGAACTTGGGCTGGCGCAGCCACTGATCTCCTGGCACACGGTGCGCGATACGATTGCCGAAGTGGGCGCGTTTCTCGGACTCGTCGGCGGCTCGCTCGGCAAGATCGCCATGGACGTGAAGCTCATGATGCAGACCGAAGTTGCCGAGGTGTTCGAACCCTTTGCGCCGGGGCGCGGCTCTTCATCGACCATGCCGCAGAAGCGCAACCCGATTTCGTGCCTGTACATCCACGCCAACATCTCGGTTGCACGGCAGCACGCGGCGGCCCTGATGGATGCGATGGTGGCTGATCACGAGCGTTCAACAGGCCCGTGGGAGATCGAATGGGTATCCCTACCGGAGATCTTTTGCCTGATTTCCGGTGCCCTGAAGCAGGCGAAGTTCGTGTTGCAGGGCTTGGAAGTGGACGCGGCTCGCATGCGCGCGAATATCGACATGACAAACGGGCTAGTTATGTCTGAGGCGGTGATGATGGGCCTGGGTCCATATATTGGGCGCGAGTATGCGCACGATCTGGTCTATGACCTTTGCCGCGAGGCCATTGCCAACAACCGACCCTTGATCGACATCCTCGCGGCACATCCGGAAGTAAGCAGCCACGTGTCACGCGCACAACTCGAGGCCATGTGCGATCCACGCAACAATCTTGGCCAAGCCGGCGTAATGGTCGACAGGGTACTGGCTAGCCGGCGCTAAGACGCACTGCCAAGAAGAGCATGCCGGCCTGCCGTCCGTGAGCCGTCGGCGCGCCAAGGTCGGTCCGCGGGGCGATTATTTGCCACGCCGTTTGCCGGCGGGCGCGCCACGTCTTGGTCGTGTTTCGCAAAGAAAGTCATAGAGCTGCTGCGCGGCAGGTGTTAAGGATCGGCTCTTGCGGCGTATTAACCCAATTTTGCGCGTCACGACCGGGTCGGTTAGTGGGACACTAACTAGAAGCGGATGATCTGGACCTGGCATGGCGATGGATGGCACCGCTGCGATGCCAAGCCCGGCTTCGACCAAGCCCAAGGTCGTGGTGACGTGCTGCGTCTCGTAGATACTCTGCGGCAATCGTGACACGTTCGAAAGCGCCTGATCGAGGAGCAGCCGGTTGCCGGAAGCTTTGCTGACCGAGATGTAGTCATATTCGGCGAGGTCTGCCCAGGTCACTTGCCGTCGCTCCGCGAGTGGATGATCGCGACGGCAGGCCGCAACGAACCGTTCCTCCAGCAAGGGCCTGAATTCAATGTCTGGCTCTTGGCCTCCCACGAAATCGATCCCGAAATCTGCTTCACTGCGCGACACCGCTGACAGTACCTCGTTTGCGCTGGCATCCAGAATCTTTACCCGAATCTTCGGATACTGCGCGTGGTAACGCGAGATGACTTGCGGCAAGAAGTAATAAACCGTCGACGGTACGCAAGCAATAGTCACTTCCCCCATCCGCGTCGTTGTCACTCCGCGTATGCCCAGCAGTGCCTGATCCAGTTCGTCAAGTATCTCCTTTACCTTTCGGTCGAAATCCCGGCCGACGGTCGTAAGGCTAACCCGGCGGGTGGTGCGGTCGAGTAAGCGCACTCCCAAGGCCTCTTCAAGCTTGTCTATGCGACGGCTAAAGGCCGGCTGTGAGACGTTCAGGGAGGTAGCCGCCTTGCGGAAGCTATTCAGTTCGGCAACGGCACGAAACGCCTGCAAATCATTGAGGTTGAAGTTGATGGTCATTGCACTTTCCCGAGCGTCATCACTGATGCGCATTGTGCATCAATTGATCCTAAAAATTCAATTCACTAAAAGAAGGGAAACCACGAACATGACCAGACGGTTCCAGTAGGCCGACCAAAAAACCACATCATACGGAGCAGACAGATGCAATCATCGAAGCGACTTTTACTTTGCAGCATTGCGATCGCGGTATCACTTGGCAGCGTCAGCGCCTTTGGTGCGTTCCCTGACAAGAGAATTTCGCTGGTAGTGCCCACCGCAGCGGGAGGCGCTAATGACGCCATGGCGCGGGTAGTTGGCCAGGCAATGTCGACCATTCTCAATCAGACAATCGTGGTCGACAACAAAGCGGGGGCGAACGGCGCGATTGCCAGTGAGTTTGTCATGCGTGCCCCACCGGACGGCTACACGTTGCTACTCGGCTACGTGGCGACACATGCCATGAACCCTGCGCTGCAGAAGCTTCGGTACGATCCCGTTAAGGATTTTGTGCCCGTCGGCATGGTGGGTTCTTCGGCAACCGTGATGGTCGTCAATCCAAACCTGAAGGCCAACGATGCCAAGGGAGTCGTGACGCTACTCAAAGCAACACCAGGAAAGATCAGTTACGCGTCGGCGGGCAATGGAACCGCTCCGCATTTTGCCGCGGAGATGTTCAAACTCTCGACCGGCACCGAGATGCTTCATGTGCCGTATAAGGGGTCAGCTCCGGCGATTAACGACACAGTTGCCGGGCAGACACAAGTGATGTTTCCGAGCCTTTTCACCGCCATGCCCCAGTTGAAGAACGGCAAGCTGAAGGCGGTCGGGATTGCAGGCAGCAAGCGCTCTTCGCTGATGCCAGAGTTGCCCACGCTGAAGGAACAAGGGATCGACGACGTTGATGTTTCCCAGTGGTATGCCATCTTCGCCCCCGCGAACACACCAGCCCCCGTTGTAGAAGCATTGAACAAGGCATTAAACCAGGCGTTGAAGGATAAAGCCGTTGTCCAGCGTTTGGAGGGACAAGGCGCAGAGGTTACGACCATGTCCACGGCCCAGATGCGAACATTTATTCAGGAGGAACAGGTCAAGTGGAAGAAAGTAGTTCAGGCGGCAAAACTGAAGGCGGACTGAGATGAGCAAGACAATACCTTGCGTGCTGATGCGAGCCGGCACCTCGCGCGGGCCGTTCTTTCTGCGGGAGTGGCTGCCCGAAAGCGTAGAGGCTCGCGACCAGGCGTTGATCGGTGCCATCGGTGCCTCCGACCCGCTTCAACTGGACGGGGTGGGCGGCGGTAGCACGCTGAACAGCAAGGTGGCGATTGTTTCGCGATCCACGCAACCCGGCTGTGACCTTGACTACCTGTTCGTACAGGTAGGAGTGGGTAACTCCTCGGTGGACACCCGGCCCAACTGCGGCAATATGCTTTCCGGAGTCGCACCCTTTGCGATCGAGCAAGGCCTGGTTGCAGCCCAACTCGGCTCAACCCGCGTGCGCGTTCACAACGTCAATACAGGGTCGCGAATCGATGTGACGGTCCGCACGCCTAATGGGCGGGTCACCTATGACGGCGACACTCGAATCGATGGCGTTGCGGGCACTGGGTCACCAATCTTGCTCGATTTCGTCGATGCGTGGGGCGCAGTGACCGGAAAGGTCTTTCCGACGGGCAACCGCGTTGACCTGATTGACGGCATCGAAGTGACTTGTATCGATGCGGCGATGCCATTGATGCTCGTCCGGGCACGCGACCTCGGTGTCAGTGGACGCGAGGCGCCGGCCACGCTCGACAATGATCCGATACTGCTTGCGCGTCTGGAAGCGCTGCGCTTGCAGGCTGGGCAGTTGATGGGGCTGGGCGACGTCTCGGACAGCGTTATTCCAAAGCCAGTCCTGGTCAGCCCCGGCGATTCGCCGGAAAGCATTACGTCGCGCTACTTTACGCCCCGCAAATGTCATGCGTCGCATGCAGTCACCGGCGCCATCGGCGTTGCCAGCGCATTCGCCTTACCTGGGACGGTTGCTAGCCAATTGACCCGATTGCCCGGCCGCCACGCACTTGTCGTCTTGCACCCAGCGGGACGGATCGAAGTGGAGGTGGAATTGGAGGGGGAGGGCGATGCGGCTACTGTAACAAGAGCGGCTCTCGTTCGAACGGCACGCAAGATCATAGAAGGTCAGCTCCATCTGCCCGAATATGTCTTCTCGCGGCCGGAAGGCAGCCGAGTAAAGCAGGCCTCGGCTCGGCATTCATTGCGGATCATCGTACCAACCCGTGCCGGAGGCGGCAACGATCTTGTGGCGCATCTTATTGGTCCCAGGCTTGGGCGACTGCTGGGGCATGACGTCATCATCGATAACCGTCCCGGTGCCAACGGCGGCATCGCCTGCGAGTACGTGGCGCGGGCAGTACCCGATGGTCAGACGCTCTTGCTCGGCTATATTGGAACTCATTCAATGAATCCGGCCCTGCAACCTGTTGGGTATGATCCGGTTTCGTCTTTTTCTCCGGTCGGGCTTATAGGATCGTCACCGATATTGTTGGTGGCGAATCCAATGCAGACGCCGCTTGACCTGGGTACGCTGGTCGCCCACATGAAGCGCGAGCCTGGAAGGTTTCGCTACGCGTCCGCAGGGGACGGTACACCGCCGCACTTTGCCGCAGAGCTTTTCCAACTGGCCACTGGCACTTCGATGCGCAGTACTACCTTCGAGGGCGCAGCGCCTGCCATCGCGTCGACCATTGATGGACGGACACAGGTTATGTTCGCGAGCCTGCTGACAGCGTATCGGCCGGTGGGTGCCGGTCAGTTGCGAGCGCTGGCAGTCGCCGGACCCAAACGTCTGCCAGTGCTGCCAGAAGTACCGACGCTTGCGGAGTTGGGCGTGAGGGGCATGGAATTGACTCAGTGGTATGGTCTGTTTGCCCCGGCGGGAACTGCTGCCACGATGGTGGAGCAGCTCAATGGCGCCTTGGCTGCAGTCCTACGGGATCCAGAGGTCAAAGAGGGCTTCGAGAGCTACGGCGCAGCCCCCGAGCCGGGCGGTTCCGAACTTCTCGCAAGACGGGTGGAGACTGAACTAGAGCGCTGGCAGCGCATTGTTAGGGTGTCAGGTCTTGCGCCGTCGTCGATCGACGGTGACCCGGTGCAACAGTTTCTGGAGCCCTGCTAAATTACCTCGTAAGAGGTAGCGGTCGGTAACCGATGTGGTGCCTGCAACCGGCGCACGCTCGATTGTTGGGGTTCGCCTGCCTGCGAAAACGGAGATACTTTGGGACAACAGAACCGGTTATGGACGGCCGCCATGCTCGACCATCGCTGTGATGAGCCGGCCAAGGACTGCCTACAGTCTTGCAACTGCATATCAGCCGGGTTCCGTGTCGGCTCGAAGGAAGTCGGCAATGATTTCGGCAGACCTGCAAGAGTTGATGAAGGGATTTCCGGCCAGGCTCCCCGCATTACGTGGCGGGGCCTTGCACTGACTCGATCGTCGCAATATGGGCAATGCCGCCGCGCGCGTACCGCCCCCTGAGAAGGCGAGGATGACCAGGTTTTCGTTGTCCGCCGAATACTGGGGGCGCGTGAAGAAGCGATAGCCGGCACCCTGGTCCGCGTGCGCGCTCGTCGGATTGACTGGCCGGGAGGCGCAGGCGGCAAGCAGAAGCAGCATCGAAATGACGGCCAAGGCTGAGGTCGGCGATCTGGCAATAGGTCCCCCGCGGCGACTGCAGGACGAACCGGACCGGGCGGGTCGGCGTGCTGCAACTCCCCCAATACTAGTCGGCCAATGTAGCGATTGGCATACGTTTTGAGGTTGTCCCGGCGCGGCCACTCGTCTAGACTGGATTTCACCTGCCCAAGAGACCGGTACTTAACCTGGCTTGGCGAATGCGCGGCGGTGAGGCCGCCGATCCGGTACCTTTGCGGTGATCTGCAGGGAGACAAGCGATGTTGCCCACGCCCACTTCAGAGAGAGCGCTGTCCCGCGGACTACTCGATGTGCTGATCCGTGCCGGGCTGATCGCGGTGCTGGCAATCTTCTGCTTCCGGATATTCCGCCCCTTCCTCGATCTCATTGTCTGGTCCGTGATCCTGGCGGTGACCATCTACCCGCTCCAGGTCAGGCTCAGGCGCAGGCTGGGCAACAAGGACGGCCGCGCCGCCACGCTGATCGTGCTGGCCGCCATCGCCATCATTGCGCTGCCAGCCTACCTGCTGGGCGCCGCCATGATCGACTCGATGGAGAATGCGATCGCCATCGTCAAGAGCGAAGGCATTCATATTCCGCCACCGCATGAGTCGGTCGCCAGCTGGCCGCTGGTTGGCCAGCGCCTGTATGACCTCTGGCTGCAAGCCGCCTCGGACCTGGCCAGCGTGGTGCAGACGCTGGCGCCTCAGATCAAGGAAATCAGCCTGGCCGTGCTGGCCGCAGCCGCCGGCATCGGCAAGGGGCTGCTGATCTTCGTCTTCGCGCTGATTATCGGGGGCATCTTCATGGCCTACGGCGAGGCCGGCAACCGCAGCACCGTGCAGATTGCCTCGCGCATTTTCGGCCTGGAGCGGGGCCAGCGCATCGCCACGCTATGCACCGCGACCATCCGCGCTGTGGCGCAGGGCGTGGTCGGCATCGCCTTCATCCAGATGCTGCTGATCGGCATAGGTTTTGTGATCAAGGGGGTTCCTGCCGCGGGCGTGCTGGCCATGGCCGTGCTGCTGCTGGGCATCGCGCAGTTGCCGGCAACGCTGATCACGGTGCCGGTGATCATCTATGTCTTTGCCACGGAAGGTGCCAGCGTTGCCACTATCGTCTTCGCCATCTATGTCTTCGTGGCGGGACTGGCCGACAACGTGCTCAAGCCACTGCTGCTCGGGCGCGGCGTCGATGTGCCGATGCCGGTGGTATTGATCGGTGCCCTGGGCGGCATGGTGACAGGCGGCGTGATCGGCCTGTTTATCGGTCCGGTGGTGCTTGCGGTCGGGTATCAGCTGTTCTGGCAATGGGTGGAAGACCCGCCGCCGCAAGCGGATCCCGGCAACCAGCAACAGACCTGAAGTGGTCCGGGGTCACGCATGTCGCGCTGGAATCATCCGCTGCGCGCATTGCTGGCCTGCGCCTGTTGCCTTGGCGGCTGCGCGCGCCTGGGGCCGGATTTCCAGCCGCAGCATGCGCCCTGGACGCAGCAGTGGCACAGCCCGGCGCTTGAGCAGGCGACCGAGCAGCGGGCCCAGCCCGACATCCGCGAGTGGTGGCAGGTCTTTGCCGACCCGACGCTCGAACGCCTGGTCGCCGAAGCCGACGCGCACAATGCCAGCCTGCGGATTGCCGGCCTGCGCGTGATGGAAGCGCGCGCCCAACTGGGCATTGCCCAGAGCGGGCGCTTCCCGCAACTGCAGCAGGCCAGTGCCGATGCCCTGTACACGGACCGCCGGCAGGCCGGCGGCCTGAACCCGCAGAACAGCCGCTTCTGGCAATACAGCGCGGGCTTCGACATCGGCTGGGAACTCGATTTCTGGGGCCGCTTCAGCCGCGCCATCGAATCTGCCGATGCTGTCTATTTTGCCGCCCGAGCCAACCGCGACGATGTGCTGGTGTTGCTGCGCGCCCAGGTGGCTGAGACCTACTTTGCGCTGCGCACGGCCGAGGCACGGCTGCGCATCGCCCGCGACAACGCAGCGCTGCAAAAGCGCAGCCTTGAGATCACCGAGCGGCTGTTCAAGAGTGGCGAGACCGACGAGCTCGACCTGCAGCAAGCGAAGACGCAGTACCTGGGCACCCTGAGCAGCATTCCTGAATTTGAAAGCCAGATCATGCGCACCCGCAATGCCCTGGCGGTGCTGATGGGCCGCCCGCCAGGCCCGTTGCCGGAGCTGCCGGAACTGGTGGGCAAGGAAGGGGTGATTCCACTGATCGATCGCGCAGTACTGCAGGATGTGCCTGCCAGCCTGTTGTTGCGTCGTCCGGATATTCGCGCCGCCGAGCTGCAGATTGCCGCGCAATCGGCGCTGATCGGCGTGGCCGAAGCCGATCTCTATCCGTCGCTGACGTTGCTGGGCAGCATTGTCTGGTCCGCCAGCACGCTGGCCGGCACGCCCAACAGCCTGGCCCTGATCGGTGGCCCCAGCCTGCGCTGGAGCGTGTTCGACTACGGCCGCATCAAGAACACCGTGCGCGTGCAGGACGCCCGCCTGCAGCAGCTGATCGTCGCCTACCAGGATGCCGTGCGGCAGGCGGCGCGCGAGGCCGACGATGCCGCCAGTGCCCTGATCAAGGCGCTGGATCGCGAGCAGATCCTGCGCGACAGCGCGCTGGCCGCCAGGCGTTCGCTGACGCTGGCCAACGCGCTCTACCGCGAAGGCTACTCGGACTTCCAGCGCGTGCTGGATGCTCAGCGTGCGCTGGCCACCCAGCAGGACGCCTACCTGGTCAACCGCAGCAATGCCGTCAGCAACCTGATCGCCTTGTACAAGGCCCTCGGCGGCAGCTGGCACAGCGAGCAGCCACTGGTGGACCCGGCCACCCGTCAGCAGATGCAGCAACGCACCGACTGGGGGAACCTGCTGGATGAACCGGGCCCGCCGTCCGCCGGTGCCAGCCTCCCAGTGAAGCAGAGGTAGATCTCCCTGAGCGAGTGCCGATGAGCGATGCCCCGCAACCCACCGCAGCCCCAGCGCCCAGCGCACCGCCGCCCGCCGCCGACCCGGCAAGGAAGGGCGTGCGCTGGGTGCTCTTGCTGATCGTCATCAGCCTGACCTGGTACCTGTTTGCCGACCGGTTGACCCCGTACACGCAGCAGGCGCGGGTACAGGCTTTCGTGGTGCCGGTTGCGGCGGAAGTGTCCGGGCGTGTGACCAAGGTGCATGTGCGCAACAACCAGGACGTCGCGGCAGGCACTGTCCTGTTCGAGGTGGATCCCCAGCACTACAAGATTGCCGTGGACCGCGCCCGCGCCGATCTGGAGTCGACACGCCGGCAGATCGGCGCCAGCACCGCGGGCATCGAATCGGCGCAGGCATCGCTGCGCGCAGCACGCGCCAACGAGCTCAAGGCGCGCCAGGACAGGGACCGCCTGGAGCGCCTGTACAGCGATGATCCCGGCACCATTTCCCTGCGCCGTCTGGAGGTGGCGCGCGCCAGCCTCGAGCAGGCCGTCAGCCAGGTCGCCGCCGCCAAGGCCGAGGTCCAGCGTGCGCGCGAACAGCAGGGGGGCAGCGAGGAAGAGAACGCCAAGCTGCGCAGCGCCGCCACTGCCCTGGAAAAGGCCGAACTGGATCTCGCCAATACGCAGGTGCGGGCGCGCGCCGCCGGGCTGGTCACCGACCTGCGCACCGATGCCGGCCAGTTTGCCGCGGCCGGCAATCCGGTCATGACGCTGATCGCGATCCACGATCTGTGGATCAGCGCGGAGATGACCGAGAACAACCTGGGCCGTGTCGAGCCCGGCACGCCGGTTGCCATCGTGCTGGATGCGCTGCCGGGCAGGATCTTTGAGGGCCGGGTGCGCAGTGTCGGCTATGGCGTCACCGTCGGCCCGAGCACGCCGCCGGGCAGCTTGCCGACGGTGCAGAACAGCCGAGACTGGCTGCGTCCGGCGCAACGCTTCCCGGTGGTGGTCGAGATTGTCCAGGGCGAACTCGCCTCGATGCGCGGCATTCGCGTGGGCGGGCAGGCCGAGGTCATGGCGTTTCCCACCCAGGGCAACCCGCTCAATCCGCTCGGCCGTGTATTCCTGTACCTGATGAGCTGGCTTTCCTATGTCTACTGACAGCCCGGTGCTGCCGATGCCCGCGCGCGATCCACGCGCCCAGCGTTCGCTGCGCGTGGCGAGCGGCACCGCGCTGTGCCTGGCGGCCAGCTTCGGCCTGGGCCTGCCGATCCCCATGCTCGCGCCGGTGCTCGGCGTGTTCCTGCTGGCCAGCGTCAACCAGCCGGTGTCGCCCAAGGCCGGGCTGGGCCTGGTGCTGGTCGTGATGCTGACCACCGGCACTGGCCTGCTGCTGATCCCCATGCTGCGCTACTACCCCGTCAGCGGCGTGCTGATGATCGGCCTGTGCCTGTTCCTGGCCTTTCGCTACGGACTGCGCGGCGGCAACAACCTGGTCTCCACCTTCCTGGTGATCGGCCTGACCATGATCTCGGCGGCGGGCACCTTCGATTTCGGGCTGGCGGTCATGGTCATCGGTGCCCTGGTCAAGGGGCTGCTCGTCGCGGTCGTGGTGCTGGCACTTTGCCACTGGCTCTTTCCCGAACCGGCCGGTGCGCAGGCGCGGCCTGCGGCCAAGGCCTTGCCGGATGACCAGGCCGCCTGGATTGCGCTGCGTGCGGCGCTGGTGGTGATGCCGGCCTTCCTGCTGGCGCTGAACGACCCGGCCGCGTACATCCCGATCATCATGAAAGCGGTCAGCCTCGGCCGGCAAAGCTGCACCACCACGGCACGCGGCGCCGGGCGCGAACTGCTTGGCTCGACCTTGTTCGGTGGCGTGCTGGCCATCCTGTTCTGGTGCGCACTCAGCCTGTTCGTGCATTTGTGGATGTACTTCCTGTGGATGCTGCTGTTTGGCCTGCTGGCGGCGCGCAAGCTGTATGGCCTCAGCCCGTCGCGGTACCCGCCAGGCTTCTGGGTGAACACTCTCGTGACGCTGATCATCCTGCTGGGCCAGTCCGTGCAGGACAGCGCGGCCGGGAAGGATGTCTATACCGCCTTCGCCGTGCGCATGGGCCTGTTTGTCGGCGTCACGCTGTATGCCTGGCTGATGATCGAGCTGCTCGACCAGCCGCGCGGCGCACGACGGCATGCCCGCTGAAGAGGCCGGTCATGCTGAGCAACCTGCTGATCGGCCTTCCCGTAATGCTGCTCTGCCTACTGCTGCAGGCGGTCTTCGTGGCTATCTGCCTGCGCTACTACGTGCGCTTCAAGCATGTCCGGCAAGGCCGCGAATCGCTCGGGCAGGACATCCTGCTGTTGTCGGTCGTGATGGTGCTGATGTTGCTCGGCAACTTCGTGCAGATGGCGATCTGGGCCGTCTTGTTCATGCTGTTGGGCGAGTTCGGCGATTTCGCCACCGCGCTCTATCACTCGGGCGTGAACTTCGCCACGCTGGGCTACGGCGATATCGTCATGTCCGAAGCCCGGCGCTTGCTGGGGCCGCTCGAGGCGGCCAACGGCATCCTGATGTTCGGCGTCTCCACCGCAGTGATGACCGCGGCGGTGCTGGACGTGATCAAGCGCAACCCGGCCAGGCTGCGGCAGGACGAGGGGCCATAGGGATGGGGGCGTCGGGCGCAGTCCGGGCCGGGACTGGGACGGTTCTAATATCGGATGCCGAATCGCGGGCGGGGTCGGGCAATCGATGCATCCCGATCTCTGCGAAAGCTGGCCCGCCGCGGGCGACTCTTCGGCCGGCTGCACTCGCCATTCAACGATCCAGGGAAACTCTGATGATTGCACGGCGAGCAAGCATAGCGGGCGCCACAAAGCAGCGCGGCGGTGGGGCCAGGCACAGGCCTGGCCCCACCGCCGCGCTGCGTTTTCCCGGTCAGGAAATCGTGTAGGTGGTACGTTCCCCGGGGTTGTAGAGGTCCCTGGCCAGTTGCAGGATCTGGTCCCGATGATGGTCGAAGGTGGCGAGAAGGGCGGATTCTTCCGCGGCACCCTGGTGGCTCAGGCGCAGAAGGATTTCGTCAGTGACCTGAAAGGCCACTTCGCGCGCGTTGTCGTAGCCCCAGAAGCAAACGCAGTGCCGCGCCGCATCGTAGCTGCGGCTGGGATTGGGAAAATTCAGTGCCATTGCAGACTCCTGTCCGGACACGGTACGCCGTGCGTGTTGGGCTTGCTGGCGCCAGCCGGTGCTGCCGCCCCCAGTATGCGCCTGTTTCCCGCAAGCTGGGCATGTGTCCCTGCGGCCTGCTGGAGCGCATGGCGCGTTCTTCGCGAAAGATATTTCCTTCGCCGGCGATTTAGCGCGTATGCTGGGATTGCCATTATCTCCAGGCAAGCCATTCAGGAGCCCATCATGGCCAAGAGTCAACTACGCAGCAGCCGCGAAGCCAAGAAACCCAAGCAACCGAAAAAGCCATCCGTGCCGGCCTCACCCTTCAGCACGGTCCAGTTTCGCGGGCACGATGAGGTCGCCAAGAAGAAGAAATGACTGAGACCGACAGTGCAGGGGTCGTCTGGTCCCTTGTGTTCCTGGCCGCGTTGGTCGGGGTCTACGGCTACATCATCCGGGTGGGCATCCACCACAAGCCGGTGTTCGGCATAGCGAAGCACTCGCTTCGGTACTGGTGGCACCGGCTGGTCCACGTGACCAAGTAAGCAACGCCGGCCAGTCAGGCCGGCGCGGGCAAGATTTGCGGTTTTGCCGCACAATACAGCCTGCGCGCCGCACAGGAGCACGCTGGATCGATCAGAGGCGAGGGCACTGACCTCGCCCGTCAGCGGGCGGCATTTTGTTGAACATCCTGCAATCCTGTACATGGCCGCCCCACATGCACATTCCGCCGCGGATCCCGTCCGCGGCGCAGACACTTCCGTTTCTTTCCGCGATAGCAATCCATCCGGCCGCCTGCCGCTGCTGGCGCTCGGGGTCGGCAGCTTCGGCATCGGCACCGGCGAATTCGTCATCATGGGCCTGCTGCCCGATGCCGCCAGCGACCTCGCCATCTCCATCCCGCAAGCCGGCCACCTGATCAGCGCCTATGCGCTGGGCGTGGTCATCGGCGCGCCGCTGCTGGCGGTGCTGGGCGCGCGCTGGCCGCGGCGCAACCTGCTGATCGCGCTGATGGCGGTGTTTGCCGCCGGCAATATCGCCAGCGCGCTGGCGCCTTCCTATCTGTCGATGATGGTGGCGCGCCTGCTCACGGGTTTTCCGCATGGCACGTACTTTGGCGTGGCGGCGCTGGTGGCCGCCAGCCTGGTCCCGCGCGAACGGCGCGCGCAGGCGGTGGGGCTGGTGATGCTGGGCCTGACCACTGCCACGCTGGTGGGCGTGCCGATCGCCGCCACGGTCGGCACCTGGCTGGGCTGGCGCTCGGCCTTCGTGATTGTCGGTGCCCTCGGTGCACTGACGGCGCTGCTGGTGTGGCGGTGGGTCCCGTTCGTGCCGGCCGACCGGCGTGCCAGCCCGCTGCGCGAGCTGTCGGCGCTCAAGCGCAAGCAGGTCTGGCTGACGCTCGGTATCGGTGCGATCGGCTTCGGCGGCATGTTCTCGGTGTTCAGCTATATCAAGCCGACCATGCTCGAGCTGGCGCATATGCCGGCGGCGGGTATCCCGGTGGTGCTGGCCTTGTTCGGCATCGGCACGGTGGCGGGCAACCTTGCCGGCGCGAAGCTGGCCGACAAGGCATTGATGCCGACCATCGGCGGCGTGCTGGTGTGGGCGGCGCTGGTGCTGGGCGCCTTCGCCTTGACCGCGTCGCATCCCTGGCTGGCTGCCATCAATGTGCTGCTGGTGGGCACCACGGTGGCACTGGGCCCGGCCTTGCAGATCCGGCTGATGGATGTCTCCGGCGACGCGCAGACGCTGGCCGCGGCCCTCAACCACTCGGCCTTCAACATGGCCAACGCGCTCGGCGCGTGGCTGGGCGGGGTGACCATTGCCGCCGGCTACGGCTGGGAGTCCACCGGCTGGGTCGGCCTGCTGCTGGCGCTGGGCGGCCTGGTGGTCTATGCGTGGTCGATGCTGAGCATGGGCCGGCAGGGCGCGCCAGTCGCGGCGCAGGCGTGATGCAGGCGGACCTGGTGGGTGCGCGCACAGGTCTGCAAGGAACAAAAAAGGGGTGCCTCATCGGGCACCCCTTTTTCATCCGCGGTCCGCTGGCGGGACGGGCTTACTCTGCGTCCGCGACGCTGGCGCCGACCACGTTGAAGCCGCCGTCGACATAGGTGATCTCACCGGTCACGCCGCTGGCCAGGTCGGACAGCAGGAAGGCGGCCACGTTGCCGACTTCTTCGATGGTGACGTTGCGGCGCAGCGGCGCGGCCTGCTCGAAGTGGCCGAGCAGCTTGCCGAAGCCCTTGATGCCCGAGGCGGCCAGGGTCTTGATCGGGCCGGCGGAGATGCCGTTGGCGCGGATGCCACGCGGACCGACCGACGAGGCCAGGTAGCGCACGCTGGCTTCCAGCGAGGCCTTGGCCAGGCCCATGGTGTTGTAGTTGGGAACCACGCGCTCTGCGCCCAGGTAGGTCAGCGTCAGCAGCGAGGCCTTGTCCGACAGCAGCGGCAGCGCGGCCTTGGCCAGCGCCGGGAAGCTGTAGGCGGAGATGTCATGGGCGATGCGGAAACCTTCGCGCGACAGGCCTTCCAGGAAGTCGCCGGCGATCGCCTCGCGCGGCGCGAAGCCGATCGAGTGCACCAGGCCGTCGAACTTATCCCAGCGCTGGCCCAGCGCGGCGAAGGTCGCGGCGATCTGCTCGTCGCTGCCGACGTCGCATTCGAACACCAGGTCGCTGCCGAATTCCTTGGCAAAGTCGCTGATCCGGTCCTTGAACCGTTCGCCGACATAGGTGAAGGCCAGTTCGGCGCCTTCGCGTTTGCACGCCGACGCGATGCCATAGGCGATCGACCGGTTAGAGAGCAAGCCGGTGATCAGGATCCGCTTACCTGCCAGAAATCCCATAAGTTCTCCAAGGTGGTGTATCAGGCACGCTTCGTGCGTCCGCCGTGCGGCCGTGCGCGTGCTTTGCTGTCTTGCGGCCGTTTTTATTGCGCCGCGCAGAGGGAATGTCCGGATGGCTGGCGCCACCCCCGACGCATGTAAAATTGTCTCATACTTGGCCCGGCCGCAGAATGCCGGGCCCCACAGGTCATAGTGGAGGAATCCAACGGGATGCCTATTCAAGCACGTTGGCCGCTTCAGGCGGCATGGCAGTGCTTCCGGCGGGATGCAGTACTGCGCGGTTGGGTCGCAAGCGGGCTGGCGATGGCGCTGGCGGCGGGGGTCTCTCTCTTTTCAAATCCGGCGCTGGCGGCGCATGGCTTCGCGCTGCACGGGGACCTGAAGTACCAGGCGGATTTCCGGCATTTCGACTATGCCAATCCCAATGCACCCGCCGGCGGCACGCTGACACTCGCCAATCCGGACCGGCGCACCAGTTTCGACAAGTTCAATCCGTTCACGCTGAAGGGCACGTCGGCGCCCGGCCTGAACGCGCTGATGTTCGAGTCGCTGCTGATCAGCAGCGCCGACGAGAGCGCGAGCGCCTATGGCTTGCTCGCCGAGGATGTCACGGTGGCGCCGGACGAGCTGTCGGTCACGTTCACCATCCGGCCCCAGGCGCGCTTCTCCAATGGCGACCCGGTGCTGGCGTCGGATGTCAAATATTCTTATGACATGCTGATGAGCAAGGCCTCGAGCCCGGGCTATCGCAGCATGTGTACCGATGTGAAGGCGGTGATCGTCGCCGGCGAGCGCACGGTGCGCTTTGAATTCAAGCAGCGCAACCGCGAGCTGCCGCTGATCGTAGGCTCGCTGCCGGTGTTCTCGAAGAAATGGACGGCCAAGGTTCCGTTCGAGAAGCTGACCTTCGAGCCGCCGGTCACCAGTGGCCCCTACCTGATCGAGCGCTATGACGCCGGCCGCGGCATCATCTTCCAGCGCGACCCGAAGTACTGGGGCAAGGATCTCGCGGTGCGCCGCGGCACCTTCAATTTCGCGCGCGTGGCCTACCGCCTGTACAAGGACGAGACCGCCAAGCTCGAGGCATTCAAGGCAGGGGAGTTCGACGCCATCGTCGAATACAAGGCCAAGAACTGGGCCAAGAGCTACCAGGGCACCCGCTTTCGCAACGGCGAGCTGCTGAAGACCGAGTTCCCGCACCGCAACGGTGCCGGCATGCAGGGCTTCGTGATGAATATGCGCAAGCCGGTGTTCCAGGACGTGCGCGTGCGCCAGGCCCTGATCCTTGCGCTGGACTTCGAATGGCTGAACCGGCAGTTGTTCTACGGCGCCTACAGGCGGCTGGACAGCTGGTTCTCCAACAGCGAGCTGGCCGCCAGCGCCACCTTCGATGGCCGGCCCAGCCCGGGCGAGCTGGCGTTGCTTGAGCCGCTGCGTGCGGAATTGCCGCCGGAGGTGTTCGGCCCGGACGTGGTCCAGCCCAGCACTGCGGCGCCGCGTTCGCTGCGCGACAACCTGCGCCAGGCACGGCGCCTGCTGGCCCAGGCCGGCTGGACCTATACGGATGGCGCGCTGCGCAACGCCAAGGGCGAGACGCTGGTGTTCGAGTTCCTCGACGACGGCGGCGCCATGAGCCGCGTCATCACCACCTATGTGCGCAACCTGGAGAAGCTTGGTATCCAGGTGAACCAGCGCACCACGGACTTTGCGCTGTACCAGAAGCGGCTGGAGGATTTCGACTTCGACATGGTGTCGATCCGCTTTCCCGACTCGCAAAGCCCCGGCAACGAGCTGCGCGACCGCTTTTCCAGCGAGGCGGCCGGCACGCCGGGCTCGGACAACCTGTTCGGGCTGAAGTCGCCCGTGGTCGACAAGCTGGTGGATAACGTCTTGCACGCCCATACCCGGCAGGAACTGGTCACCGCCGGGCGGGCGCTGGACCGGGTGCTGATGCATGGCTACTACATCGTGCCGAACTGGTACAGCGCATCGCACCGCGTGTCCTACCGCAAGACGCTGGCCTACCCGGAGCGCCTTCCCTATTACTACACGGCCGAAGGCTGGATCCTGAGCCAATGGTGGCGCACGGACCTGCAGCCGCAGGCACGCTGACGCGCCCGCTGCGAACAAGACAAGGAAGAGGACCGGCCGATGCTTGCCTACCTGCTCAAGCGCATTCTGCTGATGATCCCGACGTTGATCGGGGTCATCACGCTGACCTTCGTGGTGATCCAGTTCGTGCCGGGTGGCCCGGTCGAGCAGATGATGATGGAACTGAAAGGGCGGGGCGGTGCCGGCGAAGCCAGCGGCGGTGGCGCCGAATACCGCGGGCGGCGCGGCGTCGACCCCGAGAAGATCAAGGAGATCCAGGCCCTGTATGGCTTTGACAAACCGCCGCTGGAGCGCTACTTCCTGATGCTCAAGCGCTTTGCCCAGTTCGACCTGGGCCAGAGCTATTTCCAGCACCGCAGCGTGTGGGAGCTGGTCAAGTCCAAGCTGCCGGTGTCGGTCAGCCTGGGTTTGTGGACCTTCTTCCTGACCTACCTGATATCGGTGCCGCTGGGCATTTCCAAGGCCATCCGCGCGGGCAGCCGCTTTGACGTGGTGACCAGCATCATCGTGCTGGTGGGCTATGCCATCCCCGGCTTCGTGCTGGGCGTGCTGCTGCTGGTGCTGTTCGGCGGCGGCACCTTCGTGCAGTGGTTCCCGCTGCGCGGGCTGACCTCCGACAACTGGGAGCAGCTCTCGCTGATGGGCAAGGTGATGGACTACCTGTGGCACCTGGTGCTGCCGATCACGGCATCGGTGGTGGGCAGCTTCGCGGTGGTCACCATGCTGACCAAGAATGCCTTCCTTGAGGAAATCCGCAAGCAATACGTGCTGACCGCGCGCGCCAAGGGCCTGGGCGAGCGCCGCGTGCTGTGGAAGCACGTGTTCCGCAACGCGCTGATCCCGCTGGTGACGGGATTCCCGGCCGCGTTCATCGGCGCCTTCTTCACCGGCTCGCTGCTGATCGAGACGCTGTTCTCGCTCGACGGGCTGGGCCTGCTGTCCTATGAGGCGGTGCTGCGGCGCGACTATCCGGTGGTGCTGGGCACGCTCTACCTGTTCACGCTGATCGGGCTGGTCACGCGCCTGATCTCCGATGTCTGCTACGTGCTGGTGGACCCGCGCATCCATTTCGAGGGCTTGCACCGATGAAACTGTTCACGCACGCGGCCCCCAACGGGCTGCCGCATTCGCCTTCGCCGCGCCAGCGCGCCTGGCAGCGCTTTCGCCGCAACCGGCGCGGCTACTGGAGCCTGGTGATCTTCGTGGTCATCTTCGTGCTGAGCCTGGGCGCCGAGCTGCTGTCCAGCAACCGGCCGCTGGTGGTGCACTACAAGGGCGAATGGTATTTCCCCATCGTCAAGGTCTACCCGGAAACCACCTTCGACGGCGATTTCGCCACGCCCGCGGACTACCTCGATCCGTATATCCGCGACCGCATCACCACCAACGGCAACTTCGCGGTGTTCCCGCTGAACCATTATTCGTACGACTCGCTCAACTACTTTGCCAAGGAGCCCAACCCGGCGCCGCCGTCGGCAGAGAACTGGCTGGGCACCGACGACCGCGGCCGCGACATCCTGGCCCGGCTGCTGTACGGCTTCCGCGTGTCGGTGCTGTTCAGCCTGGCGCTGACCGTGATCGGGGTGCTGGTGGGCACGCTGACCGGGGCGCTGATGGGCTTCTTCGGCGGGCGCTTCGACCTGTTCTCGCAGCGTGCCATCGAGATCTGGAGCTCGATGCCGGAGCTGTACCTGCTGATCATCTTTGCCTCGATCTTCGAGCCCAGCCTGGCGCTGCTGATCATCCTGCTGTCGCTGTTCGGCTGGATGGGCCTGTCCGACTACGTGCGCGCCGAGTTCTACCGCAACCGCTCGCTCGACTACGTCAAGGCCGCGCGCGCGCTGGGCCTGTCCAACGTGCAGATCATGTGGCGCCATATCCTGCCCAACAGCCTGACCCCGGTGATCACCTTCCTGCCGTTCCGCATGAGCGCCGCGATCCTGGCGCTGACCAGCCTGGACTTCCTCGGCATGGGCGTGCCGCCGACCACGCCCAGCCTGGGCGAGCTGCTGGCGCAGGGCAAGGCCAACCTGGATGCGTGGTGGATTTCGCTGTCGACCTTCGCGGTGCTGGTGGTCACGCTGCTGCTGCTGACCTTCATGGGCGACGCGCTGCGCGATGCCTTCGATACCCGCCTGGGCCTGGCGGCGCTGCGCGGCCGGGTCGAACCCAAGATCCCGGCCGGCGCGCCGACCGGGGCGGCACCGGAGGCCACGCCATGACCGCGGTGTCTCCCGTGATCCAGCCGGCCGTGGCGCCGGCCGCGGCGCCGGCGCCCGGTTCCACGCTGATGTGCGTCGACAAACTTTCCGTCACCTTCGGCCACGGCGAGCATGCCACCCGTGCCGTGCGTGAAGTCAGCTTCGACCTGCGCGCGGGCGAGCGCTACGCGCTGGTGGGCGAGTCGGGCTCGGGCAAGACCGTGACCGCGCTGGCGATGCTGCGGCTGGTGGAAGACGCCTACTACGACGGCGCGATCCGCTTCGAGGGCAAGAACCTGCTGGAGGTGTCGGACCGCGAGATGCGCGGCATCCGCGGCGCCGAGATCGCGATGATTTTCCAGGAGCCGATGACGGCGCTCAACCCGCTGTACACCATCGGCAACCAGATCGTCGAGACGCTGGCGCTGCACGAGGGCCTGGACCGCCGCGCCGCGCGCGAGCGCGCCATCGCGCTGCTGGAGCGCACCGGCATTAGCGACGCCGCGCACCGCTTCGACAGCTTCCCGCACCAGCTCTCGGGCGGCCAGCGCCAGCGCGCCATGATCGCCATGGCGCTGGCCTGCCGCCCCAAGCTGCTGCTCGCCGACGAGCCGACCACGGCGCTGGACGTGACCATCCGCGCCCAGATCATGGACCTGCTGCGTGACCTGCAGGCCGAGTTCGGCATGGCGGTGATGCTGATCACCCATGACCTCAACCTGGTGCGTTCCTTTGCCCAGCGCGTGGGCGTGATGGAGAAGGGCGTGCTGGTCGAGACCGGCGAGACCGCGCAGGTGTTTGCCGCCCCCCAGCACCCCTACACCCGCAAGCTGATCGACAGCCGCCCCAGGCGCGAGGTGCTGCCGCTGGTGCCGCTGGCGCCGGTGCTGCTGGAAGCGCGCAAGCTGAGCGTCAACTACGCGCGCAAGCGCCGCGGGCTGGCCGGCTGGTTCGGCAAGGACCAGTTTGCGGCGGTCAAGGACGTGGACTTCCAGCTGCGCGAGGGCGAGACCGTCGGCATCGTCGGCGAGTCCGGTTCGGGCAAGACCACGCTGGCGCATACCGTGCTGGCGCTGCAGCGCAAGAGCGGCGGCACCATCCATTTCCTCGGCCGCAGCTTCGACACCGCCACGCGCGACGATCGCCGCCAGTTGCGCGCGCGCATGCAGGTGGTGTTCCAGGACCCGTTCGGCTCGCTGGCGCCGCGCATGACCATCGAGCAGATCGTCGGCGAAGGCCTGGCGCTGCACCAGCCCGGGCTGTCGCACGAGGGCACGCGCCAGCGCGTGATCGAAGCCCTGCGCGAGGTCGGCCTGGACCGCACCGCGCTGGGCCGCTATCCGCATGAATTCTCGGGCGGGCAGCGGCAGCGCATCGCCATTGCCCGGGTGCTGATCCTCAAGCCGCAGATCCTGGTGCTGGACGAGCCCACCTCGGCGCTGGACGTGTCGATCCAGCAGCAGGTGCTGGCGCTGCTGTCCCAGCTGCAGCACAAGTACAACCTCACCTACCTGTTCATCAGCCATGACCTGGCGGTGATCCGGGCCATGGCGCATCGGGTTTTCGTGATGAAGGCAGGGGAGGTGGTCGAGGCCGGCGACACCGAAGCGGTGCTGGGCGCACCCCAGCACCCCTATACGCGCAAGCTGATGGCGGCGGCGCAGGTCGGCGCTGGCTGACCCGGAGGTGTGCGGCGCAGCAACGCCGCGGCCCCGCCTGGCTAGCATCCGGTTGTTCGGATCAATCCGATAAACAAGGTGCGAATTCCCGCCTATATCCTTGATTCGCCAGTCAAATCCGGCGAATTTGTAACGAACTTTGACATGTGAATGACAACCCTTTACCATCCCGCGAGAACTAGTTTTGGGGGGTGGTCCGTCCGACGCATTGGATCGTGCATAGCACGTTTGCGGTGCAAGACAGGCCCGGAAAGCCTGGTGCGGATGTTGCATAGGGTTCACCCCGCAGGTTCACATGAATTTCTCGCGAAGTTCACGCGAATTTCACATATAACCAGCTGCCCCGGACTCGTGCCGGGGCTTGCTTTGGAACGATCAACGGGAGAACCAATGCAGCGATCGGTACTTCATTCCCTGGCGCGTGCCGCCGTCGGAATTGCCATTGTCTGCGGTGCGACTGTGTCGAATGGAGTGCTGGCGGATACGGTATTCAAGGATGCCGACGCCCGTATCGATGCCACGGCCCACGCCGCGGATTCGCATGCGGAAGGCAAGCGCGGCTTGCTGTCGTCGGTGGTGAATTCCACCAGCAACGTTGCCAGCAAGGCTGGCGACCTGGTCATGAATGCGCTGGGCCTGATTGGCGTGCGTTACCGCTTCGGCGGCAACAGCCCCGAATCCGGCCTGGACTGCAGCGGCTTCGTCCGCTACGTGTTCCAGGACACCTTCGGCTTCATGCTGCCGCGCCGCTCTGTCGAAATCAGCCGTGTCGGCACCACCGTGGCGGCCACCGACCTGCGTCCGGGCGACCTGGTGTTCTTCAACACCATGCGCCAGACCTTCTCGCACGTCGGCATCTATATCGGCGACAACAAGTTCGTGCATGCCCCGTCCACGGGCAGCAAGATCCGAGTCGACGACATGCGTGCGTCTTACTGGGTGACCCGCTACAACGGCGCCCGCCGCATCGAGGATGGCAAGGAGGGCGGCGCCGATGGCCTCGGCGACATGGTCGAGACGCTCAAGCGCTATGACCCCAAGGTTGTCCGCGCATCGATGTACGGCGGCTGAGTTTCCGGCGCGCTACAAGAAAAAAGGACTGCTGCGGCAGTCCTTTTTTCTTTGGCGGGGCGTGCTCCCCGGGCTATTGCACTGCGACCGTTCCGGCCGGTGCCAGGCGGGCCTGTTCCAGCCGCTGCCGCAGCGTTGCCATCACCGCCGTGGTGGCCTGTTCGCCGGCCAGTATGGCCCGGTTGCGGGCGTTGAAGTCGCTGCCGCCCATATCGGGCAGCTCGGGGCGGATCACCACGTCGGCGCGCGCCAGTGCCATCTTGTTGATCGACTGGCCCATGATCGCGGTGGTCTGCAGCAGCACGCCGCTCTGGCCCGCGTTCTTCTGCGCCGACGGGTCGGCCGAGATGTTGACCGCGATGACAAAGTCCGCGCCCATGCCGCGCGCGGAATCCACCGGCACGGGCTCGACCAGGCCGCCGTCGACATAGTCGTGACCCTGGATCGACACCGGCTGGAACACCCCGGGCACGCTGCTCGACGCGCGCACGGCCTGGCCTGTGTTGCCGCGGCGGAACAGGATTTTCTCGCCGCTCTTGAGATCGGTGGCGACAATGCCCAGCGGCAGCTTCATGGCCTCGATGGTCCGGTTCTGCACCAGCCGGTTGATGTAGTTCTGCAGCGCCTCGCCCTTGAGCCAGCCGCCGAAGCGGGTGCCGAAGGGCAGGGCCCAGTCGGCGATGGCAGCCTCGTCCATGGTCAGCGCCAGCTTGTTCAGCTGGAAGCCATTCAGTCCGCTGGCGTAAAGCGCCGCCACGACCGCGCCGGCGCTGGTGCCGGTGACCAGGTCGGCATGGATGCCTTGCGCTTCGAGCGCCTTGATCACGCCGATATGGGCAAAGCCGCGCGCCGCGCCGCCGCCCAGCGCCAGGCCGATCTTGACGGGCCGCGGCGCGGGCGGGGTGGTGGCGAGGAGCGGCGGCGCGGGACGCGGGCCGAACGAGCAGCCCGCCAGCAGGGCGGCCGCGGAGATACCGAGGAAATGACGTCGTTGCATGAAGCGAGATCAGTAGCCAGGTGGGACCGGCGGATACAGGGATGTGATGCGGGCGCTCCTCAATGGGGCTGGCATCGAATTGCCTGGATCAGCGGCATCACCTCAGACCGGCGCAAGCATAAATGATTCCGCACGGCGCTGGCACGCCGGGCGGGGCGAGGGATGCGCGTTGGTATAATGTAAGATCTGCACATACACCAGCCTGCGCGCCGCTGCGCGCGGGCTTTCTTGTTTTTGCCCCTGACCATGACCCAACGCGTCCGCACCCGCTTTGCGCCGAGCCCGACCGGTTTTATCCACCTCGGCAATATCCGCTCCGCGCTCTATCCCTGGGCCTTCGCCCGCCGCATGAAGGGCGACTTTATCCTGCGCATCGAAGACACCGACGTCGAGCGTTCGTCGCAGGAAGCGGTCGACGTGATTCTCGAGAGCATGGCCTGGCTGGAGATGGATATCGACGAAGGTCCGTTCTACCAGATGCAGCGCATGGACCGCTATCGTGAAGTGGTCGCGCAGATGGTTGAGTCCGGCCTGGCCTACCGCTGCTACATGAGCACCGAAGAGCTGGATGCCCTGCGCGAAGCCCAGCGCGAGCGCGGCGAGAAGCCGCGCTACAACGGCTTCTGGCGTCCCGAGCCGGGCAAGGTCCTGCCCGAGCCGCCGGCAGGGGTCGATCCGGTGATCCGCTTCAAGAATCCGATCGGCGGCAGCGTGGTGTGGGATGACGCGGTCAAGGGCCGCATCGAGATCTCCAACGACGAACTCGACGACCTGGTGATCGCGCGCCCGGACGGCACCCCCACGTACAACTTCTGCGTGGTGGTGGACGACCTCGATATGAAGATCACCCACGTGATTCGCGGCGACGACCACGTCAACAACACCCCGCGTCAGATCAACATCATCCGCGCGCTGGGCGGCACGCCGCCGGTCTACGCCCACCTGCCGACCGTGCTCAACGAGCAGGGCGAGAAGATGAGCAAGCGCCATGGCGCCATGGCCGTGACCGGCTACCGCGACGAGGGCTATCTGCCCGAAGCCGTGCTGAACTACCTGGCGCGCCTGGGCTGGGCCCACGGCGACGCCGAGATCTTCTCGCGCGAGCAGTTCGTTGAATGGTTCGACCTGGAGCACCTGGGCAAGTCGCCCGCCCAGTACAACCCCGAGAAGCTGGCCTGGCTGAACAACCACTACATCAAGGTCGGCGACAACCAGCGCCTGGCCACGCTGACGCAGCCGTTTATCGAGGCGCTCGGCGGCAAGGTGGAAGGGGCGGACCTGGCCGGCGTGGTGGCGCTGGTGAAGGACCGCGCCAATACGCTGAAGGAGGTCGCGCAGGCGGCGCTGCTGTTCTATCGTGGCGAGCCGCAGGCGGATGCCGCGCTCAAGGCCGAGCACCTGACCCCGGAAATCCAGCCCGCGCTGGCGGCGCTGGCCAACCAGCTGGCCGCGCTGCCGGAATGGAAGCGCGAAGCCATCAGCGCCACCTTCAAGGCCGTGCTGGCCGAGTTCGGCCTGAAGATGCCCAAGCTGGCCATGCCGGTGCGCCTGATGGTGGCCGGCCAGCTGCAGACGCCAGGCATCGATGCGGTGCTGGAACTGTTCGGTCGCGACACGGTGCTGCGCCGCCTGGCGGCAGCTGCATAAAAAGTCGCAAAAAGTCCGCGCCGGGGGCTTGCGCTCCGGGCCGGACTTGCGCATAATCTCTTTCTCCCTGCGGCGCGGTCCCTGACCAAGCGGGCTGGCGGATCCGCAAGGATCTTCGCAATCTCCGAACTGATTTTTGAAGTGACGGGAAAGCGAAAAAAGCTGAAACGGGAGCTTGCAAAGATTAATGGTTGATATATAATCTTGGCTTCGCTTGAAACGGTAGTTAATTCAGGCGAAAACGCAGCAAGTTGCAGTAAAGAGCAGTACCATGGGGCTATAGCTCAGCTGGGAGAGCGCTTGCATGGCATGCAAGAGGTCAGCGGTTCGATCCCGCTTAGCTCCACCAAGATTTAGGTGTCATCCAGGTTGTTTAGGGTGGTGCCAGACGGAACGTGTTGAAAGACAAGTTTCTGTCCCCTTCGTCTAGAGGCCTAGGACATCACCCTTTCACGGTGAGTACAGGGGTTCGAATCCCCTAGGGGACGCCATAACAACAGGGCGTAATCAGACGCCCAGTCGACTGAAGCGAAGCTTCGGAAGACGCCGACTAAGGAGTGGTAGTTCAGTCGGTTAGAATACCGGCCTGTCACGCCGGGGGTCGCGGGTTCGAGTCCCGTCCACTCCGCCAAAACTGAACCCGCATGGTTTGCGCCATGCGGGTTTTTCTTTGGGTGAGGCATTATGTCGTTAATCGCCGCAAACGCAATAAAAAATGTTGCATTCGTTGCGAAATTCGCTATATAATCCTGTCTTCGCTGCAAATGCTGCGGTAAGCGGCAGACAGCGAAGGTGGTTCCAGCAGTAACCGTCCAGCAGTATCGGATACGGGGCTATAGCTCAGCTGGGAGAGCGCTTGCATGGCATGCAAGAGGTCAGCGGTTCGATCCCGCTTAGCTCCACCAGAATTTGGGATGCGTCTGAAAAGAAGCTTCCCAGGCGCGAAAAAGCCTGCTATGATGGCGGACTTTCCAGCGCAAGACAGAAAGCGCGTTGTAAAACAAGTTTCTGTCCCCTTCGTCTAGAGGCCTAGGACATCACCCTTTCACGGTGAGTACAGGGGTTCGAATCCCCTAGGGGACGCCATAACAACAGGGCGTAATCAGACGCCCAGTCGACTGAAGCGAAGCTTCGGAAGACGCCGACTAAGGAGTGGTAGTTCAGTCGGTTAGAATACCGGCCTGTCACGCCGGGGGTCGCGGGTTCGAGTCCCGTCCACTCCGCCAAATTAGAACGCCCGCGTAAGCGGGCGTTTTTCTTTTCCGGAGTGGAGGAAGCCGCCTGCGCGGCTTCCGGCGGGGCTCGAAGGGCTGCGCTTGCAAGCGCAGCCGCGGCCCGCGGCATGTGGGCGAGTCCCGTCCACTCCGCCAAATTAGAACGCCCGCGCAAGCGGGCGTTTTTCTTTTCCGGTTACTGAAGATGCGGCCGCCGCCCTTGCGAGCGGCCAGTGCCAGAGTCAGTTTTCCGGATCCTTGCTGACCCGGCTGAAATACCGCACCAGCAGCACGCCTGCAATCGCCAGGCTGATGCTGTTGGCCAGCCAGAAGCCGCTGGCGCCGCGTGTGAAGTCGGGCATGCCCTCGATCAGCCCGAAGCCCAGCACATAACCCCCGCCCAGTCCGATGCCCCACAGCGAGCCGGCATAGATCAGCGTCGGAATCAGCGCGATCTTGTACGCGCGCAGGATAAACGCCGTCATCACCTGCACCGCGTCGAAGGCCTGGTAGAACGCCACGAACAGCACCAGCGGCAGCGCTGCCGCGACCACCGCGGGATCGCTCGCGTAGGCATGCAGCACCGGCTTGCGCAGCAGCCACAGCAGGGCACCGGTCAGCACCGCCAGCGTCACCGCCATGCGGATACCTCGCCAGGCAAGGCGGCTGGCGCCGGCCAGGTCGCGCGCGCCGAGATGCTGTGCCACCAGCGTCGAGGTGGCAATCCCCAGCGACAGCGGCAGCATGTAGGCCACCGCGCCCAGGTTGGCGATGATCTGGTGCCCGGCCAGCGTGACCGTGCCCAGGCGCGTGATGAAGATCGACATCAGGGTGAACGAGGTGATCTCGATCAGGTAGGTCAGGCCCATCGGCACGCCCAGCCGCAGCAGCGCGCGCAGCGGGGCGGCAGCCGGCCAGCTCCACATACTGAAGATCCGCAGCGGGTGATAGGCGCTGCCGTAGCGCAGGATCAGCAGCCCGGCGATGCACCAGGCCCAGCTGATCAGCGTCGAGGCCAGGCCGCAGCCGGGGCCGCCCATCGCCGGCACGCCCAGGCCGCCGTGGATGAACCAGGCATTGAGCGGCACCTTCAGCGCCAGCCCGCCGATCTGCAGCACCGTCACCATGATCGGGCGCGACAGCGCATTGTTCAGCGCCGAGTAGATGCGGAATGCCAGCGCCGCCGGCAGCCCGAAGGCACCGAAATGCAGGTAGGCGGTGGCTTTCTCGACCAGTTCGGGCGGCGCCTTGGCGAAAGCGAGCAGCGGGGCCGGGAAGGCCAGCAGCAGCACGCCCGGAATCGCCAGTGCGGCGCCCAGCCATGCGGCCTGCCGGACCTCGGCGCCGATCGCCTCGATGCGGCCGGCGCCATAGAGCTGCCCGGCGATGGGCGACAGCGCCTGCAATACGCCCATCAGGCTGATATAGATGGTGACGTAGATCGAGCCGCCCAGGCCCACGGCGGCCAGGTCGGTCGCCGAGGCGCGCCCGGCCATCACGGTATCGATGACGCCAAAGGCGATAACGGCAAGCTGGCCGGCCAGCACCGGGCCGGCCAGGCTGGCGATACGGCGAAGGTCTTGGAACAGGGTCATTCAGGGCTCGGCAGGCTTGGTCAGGGCTGGATGGTCAGCCCCGCAGCCGCCTGCGGCCGGAATGGTTCGATGGCGCGACAGGCGCTGCGGTGGTGGTGACGCCGGAAAGGGCTCAGGGCTGGCGCGGCAGGCGGCGCCGCGGCAGGTCGGGGCGCGGATGGACGGCGCGCGCGGTATCGACCAGCCGGTACATGCGGAAGCGCTCGTCGCGGTCCGCGGGGCGGCGGCCTTCCCAGATCAGCCGCCACTCGAAATGCGAGATATTGCCCGGCTCGCCATAGTCGACCGCGTCATGGCGCAGCAGCACGTCGCAGCCGTCGTTGGGGCCGCCAAAGCGGATATGGCCGAAATAGGCGAACGACGCCAGCTGCGCATCGCCCATGCGGATCGGCTGGACGCACTGGTAGGCAGGCGGCAGCGCCATCGCCGCGGCCTGGGCCACGTCGCGGTAGGTCTTGCCGTAGTTGATCGAGGGCAGCCACAGCGTCATTGCCATGACCCACATCAGGGTGGTGCCGGCGGCGGAAATCACCACCGGGCGCCAGATCTGCTTGGGCGCGCGCGACAGCCGCCAGCGCACGATCAGCACCCACGCGACCGTGGCCGCCAGCGCGAACACCACCGCGGCAATGGTGAACTCATGCTGGTAGCCGGGCAGCTGGCGGAAGACGTTGCGTGCGATGCGCGGCGGCCAGCCGGTGGTCTTGGCGATCCACATGAACCAGACCGTGCCACCGAAGATGGTGAAGAACAGCAGCGCGAACCAGTCGATCGCGTTGATCACGCCGCGCGCCAGCGTGGGCAGCGCGAATGCGGCCAGCACGGCCATCGGCGGCAGCAGCAGGATGAACTGCACGTCGCCGGCACTGCGCTGCAGGAACAGCAGCACCAGCACCGGCAGCAGCAGCGCCAGCGGCGCCGCCACATGGGGGGCGCGGCGCATGCCGGTCCACGCGATCCAGGCCCAGCCCGCGATCGGCCAGACCGGCCACGTGTACAGGAACAGGTTGCGCACGTTGAAGCCGAAGGTCGCCGCATTGGGCGAGCCGTAGCTGCGGCGGTCATAGCGCGACCATTCGCGGATGAAGGTCACCGCCTCGTTGCGGTCGGCCGCGCCGAAGTAGGCGGCCGCCAGCCACGCCGACACCATCAGCAGCGCCAGCGGAATGCCGATGGCGGCCAGGCGCCGCCACGGCAGCGGCTTGCACACCAGTGCGCAGACCGCGCTGCCACCCAGCAGCGCCAGCGGCAGCAGGGGCCCGCTGGCCAGCGCCAGCCCGCCCAGCGCGGCACCATAGACCAGGCTGCCCTGGATGGGCTTGTCGAGGCTGCGCACCATGCCGTACAGGGCCAGTGCGATAAAGGCGACCTGGCCGACCTGCGGCGTGGTCTCGTGCCCGCGCATGGCCAGGCCCACGCAGGCCAGGAAGATCAGCAGCGCGCCGTCGGCCAGCGTGCGGCCGTAATCGCGCGCGTTGGGCTGGCCGCCGAAGGCATAGGCAAATGGCTGGACCTCGTCGCGCCGGCCCAGCAGGTAGGTGGTGTACCAGATGCAGGCGCAGGTCGCGAAGAAGAACAGCGCCGTGGCCAGCCGCGCGGCGTCGGCCGCGCCCAGCCAGCTGCCGAAGCCGCGGATCATCAGCGCGCCGATCCAGAACACCAGCGGGCCGTCCTCGCTGTACGGGCGGCCGACGATATTCGGCATCAGCCAGTCGTGCAGGTTGCCGGTGGCCAGCTGCCACATCACGCCAAAGCCGGCGGCGTCCTCGTTCTTCCACGGGTCGCGGCCGAACAGGCCGACCAGGCCATAGATGATGCAGATCGCCAGCAGCAGCGCGCGCGGCAGGGCGCCGGTCGCGGCAGCGGTCAACTGGACGGGGGAGGTATTGGCTTGACGCATCGATGCTCAGGTCGGGCCGTGGCGCAATGGCGCGAAGGCCACAGTATCGCGCATGCGGCGGCCGCGCGGGCCGTGGCATGGCGTGGAAGCCTCACGGGGTGTGGGGTAAATCCAATGAATGCGGCGGTACCGGTCGTGGTCCGGCACAAAAGCAAAGAGGCAGCCGATGCTGCCTCTTTGCTGTTTCGCACAGGCCCCGGAGCATCTGTCCGCAGGCCTTGCGAAGCGGGGTTCGCTGAAAGCGATTTACTTCGCAGCCTTGCCCAGCTTGTTGCCGAACTTCTGGCGGAACTTTTCCACGCGGCCGGCCGTGTCCATGATCTTCTGGGTGCCGGTGTAGAACGGGTGCGATTCCGACGAGACTTCGATCTTGGCCAGCGGGTATTCCTTGCCGTCCTTCACGATCTTGTCCTTGGTCTGGATGGTCGAGCGGGTGATGAAGCTGAAGTCGCTGGACATGTCCTGGAACACGACTTCGCGGTAATTCGGGTGAATGCCTTCTTTCATGATGAGTCCTTTCTGGTTGGGTAGCCAGTCCGTTGCAATCCGCTGTTCTCCGCCGAGGGCGAGAGCGTGCATGGCGCGGCGACGAACGAACCACTTGCCGGTAACGGGCAAACCGGGATTATGGCAGAAAAACAAATACTTGGGGAAGAGGCTGCGCCACGCGCGGCACAGAAAGTGTTGCGCATGAATATGGCAACAGCATCACATGGAGGCCGGGTCCTGGCGATAGAAGGCGGCCAGCGACTGGTATACAACCGGCCAGTGCCGCGCCAGCCCGGTCGGCTCGACAAAAAATGCCTCTGACGTCACGGCAAAGAACTCGCTCGGCGCCTCGGTCCCATATGGGTCGATGATGCGCAGCGCCGGCGGCAGCCGCTCCGGGTGCTCCCAGTCGGCCTCGTCGCGTGCCTCCCAGGACTCGGCAAAGCGGTCGTACTCGGTCAGGAAGGTCTCGGCCCAGGCTTCCGCGTCGATGTCCGGGTGCAGCACGCGCGAGAAGGGCGGCACGCCGTCGGGCTCGCCGTCGAGCATGTCCAGCTTGTGGGCGAACTCGTGGATGACCACGTTGTAGGTATCGGCCGGCAGTTCGTGGTCGCTGTCGATGCCGGCCCCGGGGGTGTGCACGTCGGGCCAGGACAGGATCACCGGCCCGTGCTCCCAGGCCTCGCCGCTGGCTTCCTCGACCACGCCGTGCACCAGGCCGATCTCGTCCTGCACGGTCCGGCGGATGATGAACTCGCCCGGGTAGAGCACGATGCCGTGCCAGCCCCGGTACCAAGGCAGCCCCAGCTTCAGGATCGGCACGCAGGCCTGCACGGCAACGCTGGCCACCATGTCGTCGGCCAGCGGCAGGTCGTGCGCGGTGGAGTATTCCTTGTCGGCGATGAACAGCGTGGCCAGTTCGCGCAGTGCCGCCAGGTCTTCGCTGCCGTAGCGCTGCACGAACGGCAGCGTGGCGACCGTGCGTGCCCACAGCGCATCGGGGATGGCGTAGTGCTCCAGCTTGCGGGCCCGCGAGCGGGTGCGCAGGAATGAGGTCAGTTTGCCGAGCATGGGCGTAGCGCGGTGCGCTGTGAAATGGTCCGGCAACAAAAAAGGTCGGGCAACAAAAAAGGCGTGCCGTGGCACGCCTTCCTGTCCGCCTTGCGGCGATGCTGCGTTGACGCTGCAGCGAGGGCTCAGCCGCCTCTGCGCATCATATCGAAAAACTCGGCGTTGTTCTTCGTGGCCTTCATCTTGTCCATGATGAATTCCATCGCCTGCACTTCATCCATGTCGGAGATGAACTTGCGCAGGATCCAGATCTTCTGCAGGATTTCCGGCTTGATCAGCAGCTCTTCGCGGCGCGTGCCCGACTTGTTCAGGTTGATCGACGGGTAGACGCGCTTCTCGGCCAGGCGGCGTTCCAGGTGCACTTCCATATTGCCGGTGCCCTTGAACTCTTCATAGATCACGTCGTCCATGCGGCTGCCGGTTTCGATCAGCGCGGTGGCGATGATGGTCAGCGAACCGCCTTCTTCCAGGTTGCGCGCGGCACCGAAGAAGCGCTTCGGGCGCTGCAGCGCGTTGGCGTCCACACCACCGGTCAGCACTTTGCCCGAGGCCGGCACCACGGTGTTGTAGGCACGCGCCAGACGGGTGATCGAGTCCAGCAGGATCACGACGTCGCGCTTCAGTTCGACCAGGCGCTTGGCCTTCTCGATCACCATTTCGGCAACCTGAACGTGGCGGATGGCCGGTTCGTCGAAGGTCGACGCAACCACTTCGCCGCGCACCGAACGCATCATCTCGGTCACTTCTTCCGGGCGCTCGTCGATCAGCAGCACGAACAGGTCCGCTTCCGGATGGTTGTTGGCAATCGCGTGGGCGATGTGCTGCAGCATCACGGTCTTGCCGGACTTGGGCGACGCCACCAGCAGCGCACGCTGGCCGCGGCCGATCGGCGCGATCATGTCGATGATGCGGCCGGTGATGTTCTCTTCAGCCTTGATATCGCGTTCGAGCGTGAGCGGCCGGTTCGGGTGCAGCGGCGTCAGGTTCTCGAACATGATGCGGTTCTTGACCGCTTCGGGCGGCTGCCCGTTGACCTTGTCCACCTTGACCAGTGCAAAGTAGCGTTCGCCGTCCTTGGGCGTACGCACTTCACCCTCGATCGAATCGCCGGTGTGCAGGTTGAAGCGGCGGATCTGGGACGGACTGATGTAGATGTCATCCGTGCTGGCCAGATACGAGGTTTCGGGCGAGCGCAGGAAGCCGAAGCCGTCGGGCAGCACCTCCAGCGTGCCGTCTCCAAAGATGGTTTCGCCCATCTTGGCGCGCTTCTTCAGGATCGCAAACATCAGTTCCTGTTTGCGCATCCGTTGTGCGTTGTCGATCTCGAGCGTAGCCGCCATTTCGAGAAGCGCAGACACGTGAAGCGATTTGAGTTCTGTCAGGTGCATAGACGAGGGGTACAGATGGGCCCGGACGGGCGAGACCTAAAGGGAAGGGGGGAAATGAGCGAACGCTCGGGGAGTTGTTGGTGGCATCTTAGCACAATCCGACCGGGCCGCCAGGATGTGGCGCACGCACGTCGGATCGTGACAAAACCGGGACCGTGGGTCAGGTCCCGGCGCGCAGCTTACAGGTTGCCGTCGAGGAAGGCGGTCAGTTGCGACTTGGACAGCGCGCCGACCTTCTGGGCCGCGACCGCGCCGTTCTTGAACAGGATCAGCGTCGGGATGCCGCGGATGCCGAACTTGGCCGGCACCTGCTGGTTTTCATCGACATTGATCTTGGCGATCTGCAGCTTGTCGCCATAGTCCTTGGCGACTTCGTCCAGGATCGGCGCGATCATCTTGCAGGGGCCGCACCATTCCGCCCAGAAGTCGAGCAGGACGGGTTTGTCGGACTGGAGGACGTCAGCATCGAAGGAGGCGTCGCTCACATACTTGATTTGTTCGCTCATGGCGGAAAACCTCTGGTTTCGCTCTGTTTATGTTGAAGGCTGGAGACTTCGGAGGGCCGAACCGTTACCTTACACGAGATTGCGCGGACCCGTCGGGCTGCCTCCGCAGCCCGCAAACAGGCTGTGGGGGCCGCTGCCGCGCCCGGTGCTGCCGATATGTTACCAGTTTGCCGATTTTCAAGACCGGCCTGGCAAACACTCGAAAGCGCGCCGGCACGGAAATGATTCTGCTGCAATCGGAGGATTCATTGAAATGCTTATTTTCTATGGCGCCGAGAGATTCGGGTAATCGCTTGCGGCGTGCGGGAGGGTGTGTCATAGAATGCACTTGTGCGCGCCGCGCGGTGCCGATTGAGTGTGGCGTGCGCGTAGAATAGAAAGCGGTCCGCAGGCGGCGCCAGCGGACCAATCTTGCATCCTGCGCCACTGACTAGGTCATCGACATGAACACCGATCCCCGCAAGCCTTCGCAGCCCGAGCCCGAGCCCGGCCAGGCGCCGGACGTGGACCACCTGAGCGATGCGCTGGACCATATCAGCAGCGCCGTGGAGACCAACAGCATCGCCAGCGGTGCCGCACGCGGCCTGGTCTACAGCATCATCGAGACCCTCGGTACCCTGGTGGGCGACCCGGACCTGCCCGAGCATGCGCGCTCCGGCTATGAGGGCCTGCTCGAGACCGCGCGCGAAATCCGCGCCCGGCTGGAAGGCGGTTCGGACTGAGCCGGTTCCGCCTGCCCTGCATCACACTTGCCGCCAGCCGCCCAGGCCGGCGGCGCCCGTATTGTTTCCGTTGCATCCTGACGCTTTCGCCGACCGACGCAGTTCGCGCAGCCATTCCGGGCTGCGCCCCACGCGCCCATGACGTCGCTACGTTTCCGCCCTGGCCCTGATTTCCTCGACCAGGCGGCCACGGCTGCCTGGTATTTCCTCGACCGCTGCGGCGCGCCGGAGGCGGGCGCGCACGTGGTCGTGCCCACCGCGGCGCAGATCCCGGGCGTGCGCCAGGCACTGGACGCCGCCGCGCGCGCGTCGGGCAGCCCGCGGCTGCTGCCGCGCGTGCTGACGCTGGGCCACTGGCTGCTCGACCTGCCGCCCGAGGGCGCCCCGGTGCGCAGCCCGGCCGCACGCCTGCTGGCCGTGCAGCAGGCGGTGCGCGGGCAGGATTGGCTGCGCCGCGCCTTCGGCGCCCAGAACGAGACCGCCGCATGGGGCCTGTCGCAGACGCTGCTGTCGATCTGCGACGAGCTTAACGCGCGCTGGCTCGAAGACGCCGCCATCCGCGACGATGACGAGATCGACGGCGACGATCGCGCCGGCCTGCTGCAGGGCGCGCTGGAACGGACCTATTCGCATCTGTCCGAGCGCTTCCTCGGCGAAGAGGCGCGCATCGTGCTGGCATTCTGGCAGGCGCTGTCCGGCCCGGACGATCCGCTGCCGGCGCGGCGCCGCGCCTTGCGCGAGCTGTCGCAGCAGCTGCGCGGCCCGGTGATCTGGATTGCCCCGACCCCGCCCACGCCGCTTGAAGCCGCGTTCCTGCGCGATGCCGCCGAGTTGGTGCCGGTGCTGCAGGTCGGCTATGACTGGACCGGGCAGGGCGAGAGCGATGCCGACTGGTACCAGACCCTGCTGGCGCTATGGCCGGAAGCAAGGATCGTCGATGATGCCGAAGCCGTCGCCCCCGCGCCGGCCATGCCTGCGCTGCCGCCGCAGCGTCCGTCGATCCGCGTGGTCGGCAGCGCGCGCTTCGAGGATGAAGCCGCCGCGGCAGCCGCGCAGCTGGTGCAGTGGCTCAATGAAGGCCGCCGCCAGGTGGCGCTGGTCGCGCACGACCGCGTGGTGGCGCGGCGCGCCCGTGCCCTGCTGGCGCGCGCCGGCGCACCGGTGCGCGACGAGACCGGCTGGAAGCTTTCCACCACGCGCGCGGCCGCCGCGCTGATGCGCTGGTTCGACCTGTTGGTGCGCGACGGCGACACCGCTGCGCTGCTGGACCTGCTCAAGAGCCCGTTCTGCCTGCCGGAGGTTGCCGGGCGCGGCGCGGCCATCGCGCTGCTGGAGCGCCAGGTGCGGCGCGAGGGCATCACCGGCGGCTGGGCGCGCCTGCGCCAGCTGTTCGGCCACGCACCGACCGCGGCGCAACAAGCTGCCACGGAAGACGAGGATGCCGCCGAAGCGCCGCGCCACGCCGCGCACGCGCTCATCGCCGTGCTCGCCGACGAAGCGGCGCGCTGGCCGCGCGGCCTCGCGCAGCATCCGCTGGCAACCTGGCTGGAACGGCTCGACGGCATGCTCGACGGCCTCGGCATGCGCGCAGCGCTGGCCGCGGACGATGCCGGCAGCCAGCTGCTCGATGCGCTGGCGCGGCTGCAGGAGTTGCCGCTGGACGAGACCGGCGGCCATGCCACGCTGTCGCAGGGCGAGTTCCGCGCGATGCTGTCGGCGCTGCTGGAATCGGTCGCCTACAAGGAGCCCTCGGCCAGCGGCCCGGCGCGCATCACCATCCTGCCGCTGAACGGCGCGCGCATGCGCCGCTTCGAGGGCGTGGTGATCGTCGGCTGCGATGACGCGCAACTGCCGTCCAGCGCCGCCGAGCTGATGTTCTTCTCCAACCAGATGCGGCGCGAGCTGGACCTGGAAGACCGCGAGGCCCGCTTTGCGCAACAGGCGCGCGACCTGGCCGAGGTGCTGCTGAACAACGACGACGTGGTGCTGACCTGGCAACGCTACGGCAGCCGCGGCGAGCCGCATCATGTGTCGGGCTGGATCGAGCGCCTGGCGGCGTGCTGCGCGCGCGCGGGCGTCAGCATCGAAGCTTCCGCCGCAGCACAGGCGCACGAGACCTTTGCCGATCCGCAGGGCATGCCGGCGCCGGCGGCGGAGCCCGCGCTGGTGCCGGTGCGCTGGAGCGCGCAGGCCTACAACATGCTGCGCCGCTGCCCCTACCAGTTCTTCGCCGGCCGCATGCTGGGCCTGGCCGGGTTGGAGACAGTCAGCGACGAGCTGGAGAAACGCGAGATCGGCGAACACCTGCACCACGTGCTGCTGCGCTACCACAAGGACCTGCAGGCGCGCCGCGAGCGTGGCGAGACGCTGGCGGAAGACCGGCGCCTGGCCCGCCTGGCCGAGATTTCCGAAGCCGTGTTCGGCGCGCTGATGGCCGAGGACGGCAATGCCATTGCCTACTACCGGCGCTGGCGCGAGGTGATGCCGTCGTATGTCGCCTGGCAATCCGCGCGCGAGGCCGAGGGCTGGTTCTGGCGCGGCGGCGAGCTCGACGCCGGCATCGACCTGCCGATGCCCGACGGCCAGCCGCTGCGCCTGACCGGGCGCATCGACCGGCTTGACCAGGGCCCGGGCGGGGCGCATGCCGTGCTCGACTACAAGACGCAGAGCGCCACCCGCCTCAAGCGCAAGCTGGCCGAGGTCGAGGAAGACTGCCAGCTGCCGTTCTACGGCCTGCTGCGCGCCGATGCGGCAGCGGGCAGCTGGGTATCGCTCGAAGGCGCGCGCGAGGGCGCAGCGGCGGCGCAGCGCGAAGTCGGCCTGCCCGATTTTGAAGCCGCCGTCATCTGGCTGGAACGGCAGATGCGCGACGACGTCATGCGCCTGCGCCAGGGTGCCAGGCTGCCGGCCTTCGGCGATGCCTCCGCCTGCCTGTATTGCACCGCCCGCGGCCTGTGCCGCAAGGGCTTCTGGGAATCCACCGCCGTGCCGGCGCTGACATCATGACGCCCCACGATCCGCACCACGTCCAGCCTTACCAGCGCGACGGCGAGCCCGTTTCCGAGGCCGAGTTCACGCGCGCCGCCTGCGATCCCGCGCGCTCGGTGGTGGTAGAGGCCTGTGCCGGCAGCGGCAAGACCTGGCTGCTGGTGGCGCGGCTGGTGCGCCTGCTGCTGGCCGGCGCCGCGCCGCACGAGATCCTGGCCATCACCTTCACGCGCAAGGCCGCCGAAGAAATGCGCGACCGCCTGCTGGAGGTGCTGGCACAGATGTCGCGCGACAGCGATGAAGACGTGGTCGCAGCGCTGGTGCAGCGCGGCCTGACGCATGACGCCGCGCGCGAGGCGCTGCCGCGTGCGCGGCGCCTGCATGCGCAGGTGCTGGCCGCGCCCGGGCGCATGGCCATCGATACCTTCCACGGCTGGTTCGGCACGCTGCTGCGTGGCGCGCCGCTGGCCTCGGGCATCGTGCCGGGCGCGGCGCTGCGCGAAGATGCGCTGCGCATGAAACGCGAAGCCTGGGCCCCGGTCTGGCGCGCGCTGGCCACGGAGCAATACACCGACTTGCGCGCCGCGTGGGAAACGCTGGTCGATGCCGTGGGCGACTTCCAGGCACGCGCGCTGCTGGACGCGATGTTCCATGCCCGCAGCGAATGGTGGGCGATGCAGGAGGGCGGCGACCCGCTGCAGGCGCTGTCCGACTGCCTGGGCGAAGACGCCCGGGGCGACGTGCTGCTGCAGGCGCTGTCCGACGAAGGCTGGCGCGATGCCTGCGAGTCGCTGGCGCTGCGCCTGGGCGCGGCCGGCAAGACCGAGCAGACCCACGCCGCCCGCATCACCGATGCGCTGATGGCGATCACCGCGTGGCGCGAAGCGGGCGCGGCGCCCGGCAAGCCCGCCGAACGGGCGTTCGCGCAGTTGCGCGCCGCGTTCTTCACCACCACCGGCGGCCCGCGTTCGCTGCGGCGCACCGCGGCGCTGGTCAAGGCCGCCGGCGGCGAAGGCATGGTCGATGCGTTGCTGGACGAGCATGCCTCGATCTGCGCCATGCTTGACGACATCAGCGCGCGTTGTTGCGAAGCCGCGGTGCTGGCGATCAACCGCGCGCTGTTCTGCATCGGCGATGCCTTGCTGACGCGCTACCAGCGGCACAAGGACGAGCGGCGCGCGATGGACTTCGCCGACCTGGAATGGCAGGCCGCGCGCCTGATGTCGGACGAAGAGACCGCCACGTACCTGCAGGTGCGGCTGGACGCGCGTTACCGCCATCTGCTGCTCGACGAGTTCCAGGACACCAACCCGCTGCAGTGGCGCATCCTGCAGGGCTGGCTGGCCGGCTATGCGGGCCTGGGCGAGCGGCCGACGGTGTTCCTGGTGGGCGATCCCAAGCAGTCGATCTACCGCTTCCGGCGCGCCGATGCACGGCTGTTCGGCGCGGCCGGCGAGATGCTGCGCGATACGTTCGGCGCCACCGTGCTGCGCACCAACCGCACCCGGCGCAACCGTGCCGAAGTGCTGGACTGGGTCAACGCCGTGTTCGACACCGCACGCGCCGAGGGCCGCTATCCGCTGTACGCGACCCAGACCACGGCACTGGCCGGAGGCAACGGGCCGGTCTGGCTGCTGCCGCTGGTGGAGCCCGAGGACAAGGCCGAAGACGCCGTTGACGATGGTGCAGAGGACAAGTCCGCCGAAGCCGCCTCCGCCCATCGCGACACGCTGCTGCAGCCACGCCGGCAGGCCGGCGATTCGCTGCGGCTGGAAGAGGGCCGGCGCGTGGCCGCGTGGCTGCGCCTGGTGCGCGACACCGTGCCGGTCCATGAGGGCGGCGAACAGCGCCCCGCGCGCTGGAGCGACATGCATCTGCTGGTGCGCCGCAAGACCCATCTGGCTGACTATGAGCGCGCGCTGCGCGAGGCCGGCATCCCGTGCCTGAGCCCGCGCCGCGGCGGCCTGCTGGCCACGCTCGAGGCGCTGGACCTGTCGGCGTTGCTGGCGTTCCTGATGACGCCGGAATCGGACCTGGATCTCGCGCACGTGCTGAAGAGCCCGCTGGTGGGAGCGACAGACGACGACCTGCTGGCGCTGGCCCGGATCGAAGGCGAGGGCGGCTGGTGGGCACGCATCGAGTCAGGCGGCCTGCCCGAACACGTATCCGATGCGCTGCGCGAAGGCGTGCAGCGCTTGCGCCAGTGGTTGCGCGTCGCGCCGCACCGGCCGGTGCATGACCTGATTGACCAGATCTTCCACGGCGGCGAAGTGCGGCGCCGTTATGCCGAGGCCGCGCCGCCGGATATCCGCGAACAGGTGCTGGCCAACCTCGACGCCTTCCTGAAGCTGTCGCTTGACCTCGACGGCGGGCGCTATCCGAGCCTGCCGAAATTTATCGACGAGCTGCAGGAAATCCGCCGCGGCGACGAGGGCGAAAGCCCCGATGAAGGCGGCATGGGCGAGAGCGCCGAAGACGTGGAGCCGGCCGAGGACGATCCGGCGTTTGCCGGCCTCGACGCGGTCCATATCCTGACCGTGCATGCGGCCAAGGGCCTGGAGGCGCCGTTCGTGGTGCTGCTCGATGCCAACCACAGTGAGCCGGCCGCGGACCGGGGCGGCATCCTGGTCGACTGGCCGCCGTCGTCGCCGGTGCCTCGGCATTTCTCGGCCTACGGCAAGCGCAGCGAGCGCGGGCTGGCGCGGGCGCCGTTGTTCGAGGCGGAGGCGGCGCTGGGCGAGCGCGAGAACTGGAACCTGCTGTACGTGGCCATGACGCGCGCGCAGCAGGGCCTGCTGGTCAGCGGGGTCAAGGGCCGTGCCAGCCGCAGCGGTTCGGGCGAGGGCAATGCCGAGATCGCCGGCAGTTGGTATGTGCGGCTGCAGGCCGCAGGCGTCGGCGAGATGGTGCCGGCCTATCCGGGCGAGCTGGCCGATGCGCAGGACCAGGCTCCGATGCCCGCGCGCCTGAGCGAGCCGGTGCGCTTTACCGACTTCCGGCTGCGCTATCGCGATGCGGTGGATGCGCGGCAGGGGATCGGGTTTGAAGAAGAGGGCGAGGCCGAAGCCGAAGACGAGTCCGACGGCATCGTCTTCAACGCTGCGGCCGCCCGCCACGGCGAGCTGGTGCATGCCTTGCTGGAACGCCTGACGCGCTATCCCGAAGCCTTTGCCGGCGTGCCGGGGATCGACACCGTATTGCGCTGGTTCCCGCTGACGGGCGCGCACACCGGGGCGGCACGGCAGGCGTGGCGGCAACAGGTGGCGCAAGCGCTGGAGGCGGTGGCTGCGATGCTGCGCGCGCCGGCACTGGCGCCGTTGCTGGGGGCGGGGGACGCCCGCAGCGTGCGCAATGAAGTCGAACTCTATGACGCGCGCGGCAGGCTGCTGCGTATCGACCGGCTGGTGGAGTTCGACGACCGCGTGGTGATCGTCGACTACAAGCTGCGGCTCCTGCCGCAGGAGCATGAAGCCTACCGCGCGCAGCTGGGCCGCTATGCGGCCGCGCTTGCGCCGATGTTCCCGGGCAAGCGTATCGAGGCCGGCGTGGCCACCGCGGACGGCGAATGGATTCCCGCCGAGCGTCTGGCGCCGCCGATGCCGCAGCAGGGCTCGCTGTTCTGACGGCTGGCGTGGCACCCGGACAGGGTGCCAGAATCGGCGCAAAATGGGATGTGCGGCGCGCGCGCTCGTGGCCCGGCTGTACTAAAGTGACAGGGACTGCGCTGCAAACGACTCGTGCGTGCGGAGATAGCGGGAGGGGTACGGCAGCAGGGGGTGTGAGGTGGACGAGCCTGACCCTCGGCACTGGCGGAAAACGGCTGTGGCTGCTTCGTTCCCGACCTGACCAGGTTGACCGCGCCACCATGCGAGGAGGCCCGTCCGAGCGGCATTGTACCCCAGACCGCGATACCGCGGAGAAATTGCGTTGAATGCCCTTTGCAGTGGTGGGTCATTGCCCGCGGCAAATGCGTCGGCTTGATCTGGCGCAGGTAACGCGGGCCGCGGCGGCCCGACCATTCACCGACCCAGACCGTGGTGAGCCAATACATGAACGCAAACGACCAGATCATTCGCGGCGCCCTGGCGCCGCAGGAAATCTCCACCGAAGTCCTGATCGAGAAATACGCCAAGGGCGAAGAGCGCAGCATTGCCGATGTCAGGCAACGCGTGGCGCGCGCGCTGGCCCAGGCCGAACCCGAGGACCAGCGCGAGGCCTGGAGCGCGCGCTTCCTGTGGGCGCAGGAAAACGGCTTCGTGCCGGCCGGACGCATCAACTCGGCGGCGGGCACCGGCATCCAGGCCACGCTGATCAACTGTTTCGTGCAGCCGGTGGGCGATTCGGTGTCGGAGCCGCGCGAAGGCCGCCCCAGCATCTACACGGCGGTGGCGCAGGCCGCCGAAACCATGCGCCGCGGCGGCGGCGTGGGCTATGACTTCTCGGCGATCCGACCGGCCGGCGCGCTGGTGCGGGCCACGCATTCGCGCGCCTCGGGGCCGGTGTCGTTCATGAAGGTGTTCGACGCATCGTGCGCCACCGTGGAATCCGCCGGCGCGCGCCGCGGCGCGCAGATGGGCGTGCTGCGCTGCGACCATCCGGATATCGAGAGCTTTATCCACGCCAAGGACAAGGGCGACCTCAGCAACTTCAATATCTCCATCGGCGTCACTGATGCCTTCATGCAGGCCGTGCAGGCCGACGGCGAGGTCGAACTGGTGCATGAGGCCGAGCCGGGTGCCGACATGATCGCCGCGGGCGCCTATCGCCGCGACGACGGCCAGTGGGTGTACCGGCGCGTGCCGGCGCGCAACCTGTGGGACCAGGTCATGCAGGCCACCTACGACCATGCCGAGCCGGGCATCCTGTTCCTGTCGCAGATCAACGCCGACAACAACCTTTATTACTGCGAGCGCATCGAGGCCACCAACCCGTGCGCCGAGCAGCCGCTGCCGTCCTATGGCTGCTGCTGCCTGGGCTCGATCAACCTGACGCGCTTCGTGCGCCAGCCGTTCTCGCCGCAGGCCGAATTCGATTTCGATGCCTTTGCCGAAGTGGTGCGCGTGGCCACGCGCATGCTCGACAACGTGCTCGACGTGACCTTCTGGCCGTTGCCCGAACAACAGGCCGAGGCCCACGCCAAGCGCCGCGTCGGGCTGGGCTTCCTGGGGCTGGGCAGCGCGCTGGTGATGCTGGGCCTGCGCTATGACACCGAGCCGGCGCGGCAGCTGGCGGCGCGGATCTCGGAACGCATGCGCGACGATGCCTACCTGGCGTCGACCGAACTGGCGGTGGAGAAGGGCGCCTTCCCCTTGTTCGATGCCAATGCCTACCTGCAGAGCGGGTTTGCCGGCCGGCTGCCGGAACGCTTGCGCGATGCCATTGCGCGCAACGGGCTGCGCAATTCGCACCTGCTGTCGATCGCACCCACCGGCACCATCACGCTGGCCTTTGCCGACAATGCGTCCAATGGCATCGAGCCCGCCTTCTCGTGGACCTATAACCGCAAGAAGCGGATGCCGGACAACAGCTACCGCAGCTTCGAGGTGGCGGATCATGCCTGGCGGCTTTACCGTCACATGGGGGCCGACATGGCCCAGTTGCCGGATGCCTTCGTCACCGCGCTGCAGATGTCGGCGCTGGACCATATGCGGATGCTGGAAGCGGTGCAGCCGTATATCGACACCAGCATCAGCAAGACCGTCAACGTGCCGGAGGATTATCCGTACGAAGCCTTCCGCAACCTGTACCTGGAGGCGTGGAAGGCCGGCCTGAAGGGGCTGGCGACCTATCGCCCCAATTCGGTGCTGGGGGCCGTGCTGTCAGTAGAGGCGCCGGCGGTGGCGCCCGCTGCCGTGGCCGACGATAATCCGTTGGTGCGCCCCTTCGGCAGCCGGCCGGTGGGCGACCTGGAGGGGGTGACGTCCAAGGTCGAATACCTGACCTACGAAGGCCACAAGACCGTCTACCTGACCGTCAACTTCATGCGCGTCGCCGGCGTGGCCGACGGCAAGCCGGTGGAGATCGAGCGCCCGGTGGAGTTCTTCATGCCGGCGGGGCAGCGCAGCGAGGGCCAGCAGTGGATCACCTCGACCATGCGGCTGTTGTCGATGGTGGCGCGCTCTGGCGGCTCGGTGGCCAAGGCATTGGCGGATATGCGCAACGTGGTGTGGGACAAGGGCACGGTGCGCTACGGTACGCTGCTGCGCCAGGACGGTACCGAGGTGCCGCGCTTCCATGACTCCGAAGTGGCCGCGCTCAGCTACGCGCTGCAGCGCATCCTGATCAAGCGCGGCTTCCTGGATGCCGAGGGCGGCCAGGTGCCGGTAGCCGCGCTGGCGGCCAGGCTGGCCCAGCGCGAAGGCGGGGGGCAGGCGCCGGATGCCGGGGCGGATCTCGCCAGCCCGGTCCGAGCCCCCGGCACCCCCGGTGTCGGCACCGGCAAGCCGTGTCCGGAGTGTGGCGCGCACGCCCTGCACAAGGTCGACGGATGCGCCAAATGCGCTAATTGCGGCTACGTGGGCGAGTGCGGCTGAGCCACGCCGCGGGCTGGTTGCGGCCACCGGAGCCAGCCCGCGCGGCGCGTGGCGAATAAAGACCGCGAGGTCGGGGCGGCGGCGGCCGGAGGGGGGCTGCATTTTGCTACAATCGCCGCCATGAGTTATCAAGTTCTAGCGCGCAAATGGCGCCCCAGGGATTTCACCACGCTGGTCGGCCAGGAGCACGTGGTCCGCGCGCTCACGCACGCGCTGGAACAGCAGCGGCTGCACCATGCCTACCTGTTCACCGGCACGCGCGGGGTCGGCAAGACCACGCTGTCGCGGATCCTGGCCAAGGCCCTGAACTGCACCGGCCCTGACGGCAACGGCGGCATCACCGCCCAGCCGTGCGGACAGTGCAAGGCCTGCCAGGAGATCGACAGCGGCCGCTTCGTCGACTACATCGAGATGGACGCCGCCTCCAACCGCGGCGTCGACGAGATGGCGCAGCTGCTGGACAAGGCGGTCTACGCCCCGACCTCCGGGCGCTTCAAGGTCTACATGATCGACGAAGTGCATATGCTCACCAACCACGCCTTCAACGCCATGCTGAAGACGCTGGAAGAGCCGCCCGGGCACGTCAAGTTCATTCTCGCCACCACCGATCCGCAGAAGATTCCGGTCACGGTGCTGTCGCGCTGCCTGCAGTTCAACCTCAAGCAGATGCCGCCGGGGCATATCGTCTCGCACCTGGACCATATTCTGGCGCAGGAAGGCATCGGCCACGACGGCAATGCGCTGCGCCTGCTGGCCCAGGCCGCGCACGGCTCGATGCGCGATGCGCTGTCGCTGACCGACCAGGCCATCGCCTACAGCGCGGGCCAGGTCTCGGAAGACGCGGTGCGCGGCATGCTGGGCGCGATCGACCAGGGCTACCTGGTGCAGTTGCTCGATGCGCTGGCCGCCGAGGACGGCGCCGCCATGCTGGCGATTGCCGATGCCATGGCCGACCGCAGCCTGTCGTTTGCCGGCGCGCTGCAGGACCTGGGCTCGCTGCTGCACAAGGTGGCGCTGGCGCAGGCCGTGCCGGCCTCGGTGCAGGACGAATGGCCCGAAGCCGATGAGGTGCGGCGCCTGGCCGGGGTGTTCGACGCGCAGGAAGTGCAGCTGTTCTACCAGATCGCCAACCTCGGCCGCAGCGAGCTGGCGCTCGCGCCGGACGAGTACGCCGGCTTCACCATGACGCTGCTGCGCATGCTGGCGTTCCGGCCGTCGTCTGAACCCACTACGGCGCAAGGGCAGGGCGGTGGTGCCGCGCCTGCGCGCCAGCGTGGTGCCGAAGCCGCGCAAACCGTTGATACCCGCCATGCGACGGCTGTGGCCAATGCCGCCGAACAGGCCAAGGCCGGTGCTGCGGCGGGCCCGGTCCCTGCCCCTATGCCCGCACGGGCGGTCCAGCCCGTGGCAGTGGCTGAACCCGCTGCCGCACCTGCCGCTGTCCCTGCATCCCCTGAAGCTGCGCCGGCACGGCCGGCCGCTGGCGCCGGCAACGGGGCCATGTCGCCCGCCGCCGCCGCGCTGGCGGCCGCCCGCCAGGCTTCCGCTGCCC
>NZ_KB944497.1:0-67032 GCF_000389805.1 Cupriavidus sp. GA3-3 | reverse complement strand
GACGAGTTCTCGTCGTACTTCCCGTAGCGATCCCATTCGAATTGAATGATCACGTTGCCGTGATCGTTGCACCAGATCTCCTGGTTCTTCGGGCCGGTCACCACGGCCCGCTGCACACCGGCCACGTATGGCTTGCCGACCGTGCGCGGCGGGCGAAAGACTTCATCAGTGGGGTGCGCTTCAAACGCAACGCGGCACGAAAACTGTTGCCCGCTGCCGGATTCGCCGCCGACATCCTCCAGCTCCAGCGTCGCACCGATCACCAGATACTCGCGGTTCATCGCCGGGTTGCCGTGATTGCTCACTAGGTAGGTGCAGCCCGCCGCCACTCCGCGCAGCGCACCCACGCCACGCGCACGCCGGCCACGCGAGCGGCGCTCCTCCATGCGGATCCTCGCCCGCATCTCGCCCACCGCCGGATCGACATAGTCGCCCGGGTGCTCGTAGCGATCGAAGTCGGCGAAGCTGGTATTGCGCGGCTGGCTGTTGTCGGTGGTCAGATTCGCGCGCGGCTTGCGCGGATCGTAGTCGTTCAGCGTCACCTTGCCCGTGCGCAGCCGGTTGACCGGATCGAAGCGGACCAGATGTTCCTGGTCGATCTTGAAGCCACGCGGATAGAGTGGCAGCGTGCGATAGGCCTCGCTGGGAAACGCGCGGTACGCGCCCGACTCGGCGGCCAGGATCAGCCGATGGTGTCCGCCGTCATGCTCGAAGAAGTATGTAATGCCATACTCTTCGGTCAGGCGCTGGATGAAATGCGCATCGGTCTCGCCATGCTGCACCTCCCAGGCGAGCTTTGGATACACCGAGGTGTCGAGGCGCTTCTCCACCGAGAACGGGTAGTCCGCAAGCACCTCGTCAAGAATCTCGATCACCGTCTTCTTCTGGAAAGGCTTGAAGTCCGACGTCTGCGTCGCGAGCCACAGCCAGGGACGCAGCGTGAACCGGTACAAGCGATTCTCCGCAACGCCGCCGACATGCTCAATGTCGGAGATGACGCCGGTGATCTCGCGATGCCCAGCCCCCACCCCACCCAACAGGCCGGTGCCCATGCCATCGAGCTCGATGGTGACGGTCATCTCGCGCCCGATCACCGCATCGGGATCGGCCTCGGCAAGATACTGTTCCGCGGCAGGCGAGACTGCGCGCAGGTCTACCTTGTAGGTGAAGAGTTCGCTCAATCCCTCATGACCTGAGAGCTTCACGAACTCCAGCTGGGGCTGCCCCAACAGGTCGGGAATCGCCGCGCTGGAGACGCTGACGGTGCGATTCCGCCCAACGGCCAGGTTTTTCAGATTGTTTAGCGCACTCATGAGGTCATCTCTTTAACGGCCCTCAGAGTCGGGCCGTTGTCGTCCGCATGGATTCCGCATTCGGTCGGTGCCAGACTCCTTGGCCTCGCCAGCTTCAACACTGGTAGCCGGCGAGGCCAACCATGACAGTCAGGCTTCCTTATTGCCCTTGATGTCGTAGCCCGCGGTCACCGCACCACCGCTGCCGCCCTGGGCGTTCTGCACCACATACTCCTGCTTCACCCTGGAGAACGACAGCGCCACCTTCTCGCGCATGCGCACTTCGTCATCCACCGAGCCCTTGGGGCTCACCTTGGTGACGATCACGTCGGTCATGGTGAGCTTCAGGTATTCGAGCGGATTGCCGCCGGCCTTGCGCACCACCAGCACGGCCTCGTTGATGTGCTTGCCGGTCAGGCAGTACTTCATCAGGTTGGGCGAGGCGCGGTCGATGAAGTGCTCGAAGGACAGGTCCGACACGGTCGCCTTGCCGGCGCCGCCGCCGCTGCCCGCGTGCATGGTGGACTGCTGCTCGATGCTCCAGTCCCAGGCCAGCACTTCGACTTCGTTCTTGTGCGACGAATCCTGCGACTCGCCATCGATGCCATTGATCTTCAGGAAAATGTCCTGTGCCATTGCAAAACTCCTTGACGTTAAGACAGGTACTGCAGACAAGAGCCACAGCCAGGGCCGCGCCCCAATCAGGTCAGGGGCGCGATACCTCGGCGTGGAACTACCGGTACGTTTCAACGCCTGAGCGACGCTCAGGCGGCGTCCTTGACCGACGGCAGGCGCGCCACCAGCCGCAGCGAAACGGTCAGGCCCTCGAGCTGGAAGTGCGGACGCAGGAAGAACTTGGCGCTGTAGTAGCCGGGGTTGCCTTCCAGTTCCTCGACGACCACCTCGGCTGCAGCCAGCGGTCGGCGTGCCTTGGTCTCCTGCGACGAGTTGGCCGGGTCGGCATCAACGTAATTCATGATCCATTCGTTGAGCCAGCGCTGCATGTCCTCGCGTTCCTTGAAGGCGCCGATCTTGTCGCGCACGATGCACTTCAGGTAATGGGCAAAGCGCGAGCAGGCGAACAGGTACGGCAGGCGTGCCGACAGGTTGGCATTGGCGGTCGCATCAGCGTCGTAGTACTCGGCTGGCTTCTGCATCGACTGGGCACCGATAAAAGCTGCGTAGTCGGTGTTCTTGCGGTGCACCAGCGAGATAAAGCCGTTCTTCGACAGTTCGGCTTCACGGCGGTCCGAGATGGCGATTTCGGTCGGGCACTTTATGTCAATGCCGCCATCGTCGGTCGGGAAGGTGTGGCACGGCAGGTTCTCGACCACGCCGCCGCTTTCGACGCCGCGGATCAGCGTGCACCAGCCATAGAGCTTGAACGAACGGTTGATGTTGACCGCCATGGCGTAGGCGGCATTGCTCCACACGTACTTGCGGTGATCCGCACCGTCGGTGTCTTCCTCGAAGTCAAATTCATCGACCGGATTGGTCTTGATGCCGTAGGGAAGGCGCGACAGGAAACGCGGCATGGCGAGGCCGACATAGCGGGCATCTTCCGAGTTGCGCAGACTGTTCCACGGCGCGTATTCCAGGTTCTGGAATATCTTGGACAGATCGCGCGGATTGGCGAGTTCCTGCCACGAATCCATCTGCAGCACCGACGGCGAGGCGCCTGCAATGAACGGGGCGTGAGCCGCTGCCGAGATCTTGGCAAGCGAGCCAAGGAGTTCGACGTCGGGCGGTGTGTGATCGAAGTAGTAGTCGGCTACCAGGCAGCCGTAGGGTTCACCACCAAGCTGGCCGTACTCTTCTTCATAGATGCGCTTGAAGAACGGGCTTTGGTCCCAGCCGATGCCCTTGTAGCGGCGCAGGGTCCGGCGCAGCTCTTCCTTGGACACATCCATCACGCGGATGCGCAGCTTGTCGTCGGTTTCGGTGTTTGAGACCAGGTGGTGCAGGCCGCGCCAGGCGGACTCCAGCTTCTGGAAGTCATCATGGTGCAGGATCAGGTTGATCTGCTCGGAGAGCTTCTTGTCGATGGCGCCGATGATGGCTTCGATGCTCTTGTAGGCATCATCGCTCATGGTGAACGAGCTGGCGAGCGCCTGCTCGGCCAGGGTCTTGACGGCGAGGTCGACGGCCTCGCGGGCCTGTTCGGTCTTGGGCGAGAATTCGCGGCTGATCAGCGCGGCGAAGTCGGAATGGTCAGCGCTCGCGAGCGCTTGGTGTTGTGCTGGTTGGGCGGTGGCCATGGAATCCTTGCTTGATGAGGTGGTTCAGGAAGGCAAGTAGCCGATCCATTCAGGACTGCGGCGACTGAGGTTCGTCGTCGCCGGCCCTGGGCTTGGGCGCCTTGGCAAGCGACTGCAGCAGCGCGGGATCCTGCAGCAACTGGTTGATCAGCGATTCGGCGCCCGACTTGCCATCCATGTAGGTCTGCAGGTTGGCGAGCTGGGTGCGGGCTTCGAGCAATTGCCTGAGCGCATCGACCTTGCCGGCTACCGCCGCGGGCGAGAAATCCTCGATGCTCTCGAATGTCATGTCGACCATGAGCTGGCCGTCGCCGGACAGCGTGTTGGGCACCGCAAACGCCACGCGCGGCTTCATGGCCTTCATGCGCTCGTCGAAGTTGTCGATATCGATCTCAAGAAACTTGCGATCGGCAACCGCCGGCAGCGGCTCGGCCGGCCTGCCCGACAGGTCGGCCAGCACGCCCATCACGAAGGGCAGCTCGATACGCTTCTCCGAGCCATAGACTTCGACGTCGTACTCGATCTGCACGCGCGGCGCGCGGTTGCGCGCGATGAATTTCTGCGAACTGTTCACAACAGACATGGATCTCCCCTGCGGGTTACATGGACATGCCGGTCGGCGTCAAGCCGAGCCGGCCTCGGGTACACTCCGGCACAACGGCATCGTGGCCAGCGCGGTATTCGGTGTGGTAGGCGAGCCCGGCAGGCGCGCTGTCGGCGACGCGGATCGCGATCACGGCGAGCTCGCGCTTCTCGGACAGGGCCAACAGCCACAGGCGCGCCAGTTGCGGCTGGATGACCTGCTCAATGAAGCCGATCAGCTGCCGGGCGCCGGTCTCGCCGACCGGACAGCGCGCCACGATGAACTCGACCACCGGGTCGTCGTAAGTCAGCACAATGCCGTGCTGATGCTGCATGCGCACCGCCACGCGATCGAGATGCAGGCGCACGATGCGGCCCAGGTTTTCAGCCGCCAGCGGCAGATATGGCACGACTACCAGCCGCCCGAGGAACGCCGCCGGGAACACCTTGCGCAGCTCGGGCATCAGCGCGTCGCGCAGTGCAGCGGGCTCCGGCATCAGCGCCGGGTCTTCACAGAGATTCGCCAGCAGATCGGAGCCGGCATTGCTGGTGAGCAGCAGGATGGTGTTCCTGAAGTCGATATGGCGCCCCTCGCCATCCTCCATGTAGCCCTTGTCGAAGACCTGGTAGAAGACTTCGTGGATATCGGCATGGGCCTTCTCGACCTCGTCGAGCAACACCACGCTGTAGGGCCGGCGGCGCACCGCTTCGGTCAGTACGCCCCCTTCGCCGTAGCCGACATAACCCGGCGGCGCGCCCTTGAGCGTCGAGACGGTATGCGGCTCCTGGAATTCCGAGAGGTTGATGGTGATGAGGTTTTGCTCACCGCCGTACAGGGCGTCGGCCAACGCCAGCGCAGTCTCGGTCTTGCCAACGCCCGACGGGCCTGCCAGCAGGAAGACTCCGACCGGCTTGTTGGGGTCAGTCAGTTGTGCACGGGCGGTCGTGATGCGCTCCCCGAGCTGGGTTAGCGCATGGCCTTGCCCGATCACGCGTTCGCCAAGTGTCTGCGGCAGCTGCATCACGGTTGCCACCTCGTCCGCGACCATGCGCCCAACCGGGATACCGGTCCAGTCGGCAACGATTGCGGCGACCACGCGTTCATCCACTTCCGTGTACACAAGCGGCGCATCCGCTTGCGCGGCATGAAGATGGCCCTCGAGCTCATCCAGGGTTCGTCGCGCCGGCGCGGCCACAGTCGATTCATCCGACGCGGACTGCACCAGTGCGTATCGGCGGGCGACCAGGTCGGTCGCCAGACCGCGCACCCGGTCCCAGCGCGCCGAGGCCAAAGCCAGGTCGGCTTCGAACTGCTCGCGCCGAGCCCGTGCGAGCGCAATCCGCGCAGCGTCCGGCCGGCCAAAGCCGGCTTCCCGGGCCAATAGTGCGCACTCGGCGTCGGCCGCGGCGAGTTCGTGGCGCAGATGTTCGACTTCTGCCGGGGGCGCATGCAATGACAGGGCTACGCGCGCACAAGCGGTGTCGAGCAGGCTGATCGCCTTGTCGGGCAACTGCCGCGACGGGATAAAGCGATGCGATAGCCTGACGGCGGCGCGCACCCCCTCGTCGCGGATCAGTACCTGGTGATGCGCCTCGAACGTCCGGACCAGACCCCGCACCATGGCAACCGCCCTGGCTTCGTCCGGTTCCATGACCTGCAGGACCTGGAAGCGGCGGGTGAGCGCCGGGTCCTTCTCGATGTGGCGCTTGTATTCGCTCCAGGTGGTGGCGCCGATCGTGCGCAGTGTCCCACGCGCCAGCGCCGGCTTGAGCAGGTTCGCGGCATCGCCGGTGCCGGCCTGGCCACCGGCGCCAACCAGTGTGTGGACCTCATCGACGAACAGGATCACGGGCGTCGGGGATTTGGCAGCTTCCTCAAGCACGCCCTTCAACCGCGCTTCGAACTCGCCTTTCATGCTGGCGCCCGCTAGCAGCGCACCCACGTCGAGGCTCAGCAGCCTGATGTCCTTCAGGCTGGGCGGCACCTCACCCGCGGCAATGGCCTGTGCCAGCCCCTCGATGACGGCGGTCTTGCCGACACCCGCCTCTCCGGTCAGGAGCGGATTGTTCTGACGGCGGCGCAGCAGGATGTCCGTCATGGTGCGGATCTCATGCTCGCGACCGATCACCGGATCCAGCCGGCCCGCGCGTGCCTCCTCGGTCAGGTCGCGGCAGTACCTGCCCAGGGCGGGCTTGCCGGCACTGGCAGGTGCCGTCGCGCCACTGGCTTCACCCGGTGTGGCCGGCGCCAGGCCACTGCCGTCATAAGCCGCTTCACGGCTCTCAGGCGATTGCGCGATGAGCGCCGGTGCCATTTCCACCAGGTCATCGGGCCGCACCTTCGCGAACTGGCTTGAGATGCCCAGCACCGTACGGCGCAACTCCGGCGTCTTGAGCAGCGCAGCGAGCAGATAAGCGCCGCGCACGTGGTCATCGGAAAAAGCAAGCGTCGCATAGACCCACGCTCGCTCGATCGCCGACTCAAGCTGGAACGAAAAGTCACTGATCGAGGTGGCGCCGGCAGGCAACGCGGCCAGCGCGCGGGTCAGGTCGGCTTCAAGCACGGACAGGTCGGCGCCGGCATGGCGCAGCATCCGCTGCAGGTCGCCATCCGGGGCTTGCAGCAGTTGGTGGAGCCAATGCACAAGCTCCACGTACTGGTTGCCGCGGAGCTTGCAAAAGGCCGTCGCGCTTTCGATCGCCTTGAATAGCGTGAGATTGAGTCGGCCAAATAAAGCCTGACGCGAAATATCCATTCGATGCCTTTGCCGTTCGCCCCTTGGATAAGAGGACTACCATTGCACGGAGATTTTGTTATTTGGCTTTTTTAGGATATGACCAAAACAATACGCTAGCAAATGTCTCGTCCGCGACCAGGCCTCTGGCGCATCGGCACCCAAAATCGATATAACTCATTGATTTTATGTACTTTATTCACTCCATCGCGCGGTTATCACGTTTTCTTCTGGCCGACAATGACCCAACACCATGTCCCCATGGAATATTACAAATTTTGACAATCCATCCGAGATATACATAATTTTTATCCAATGTCCATAGGATCACCCTTAAATCTCTATGATCACTTTTTAATTCTGATTTTCCGGATATTAAATAGGAAAATTCCATCCCATTTAGAATTTCGTTACGCCGGGATTTTCGATTATCATCAGACGCTTTCGAAAACCAATAACCTCAGGTGGCCGGGCTATGAGCGACTGGCAGAACCGCACTGCGGAAATCCACGCCGTCAACGCCAGACTCGATGGCGACAGCAATGCGCCCTGGCCTTGGGATGCGCTCGGCGGGACGCAGCCAGACGGTGCCGATCCGTTCTCGCTGGTGAAGCCAGCCGGTGGTGCGGGGACAACGGCGGCGGCTGGCCCTGAGCCGGCCGACGTGCTCGATCAGCTCAAACGCGAGGCCGAGGCGGCGCTAAGGGACCCGAACTACGTCAGTGCACATGCCAGCTCCAATGCAGCGTCGACAGCTCCGATCCCGGCGGAGGGCGAACCGAAGCCGCTGCAAACGCTCGCGCGCGAAGCGAACCATGCCGATAGCTTGATGGACATGCTGGACACGGCAGGCCATATTGATTCGCTGATCGGCTCCCGGGAATCCCTGGAAGAGCACGAACTCTTTTCAACCCCGGCTGCGCCGGACGTGCTGTCGCTGTTCGCTGGCGACATTGCGCCCACGCGGCGCCGCGATGTCACGGCCCTGCTTACCCGTCGCGAACACCATCTGGTGTCGATGGACAGCGCCTACCGTCCCGCGCCGGCGCTGCCGCCTGATCCTGGCCATGACGCTTGAAGCGCACACCCCTCGTCAGGCACCCGGCACGGGGCTGTCATCAATCCTTCGCCGAAGCGGCTCGGTCAAAGGCGCGCTGGCCCAGACGGAGGCGCAGGTCCGCGAGGAACCTGGCTCTTTCGCTTTCCGTTGGCAGCTATTCCAGTGGCTCTGCGTGGTCGGTGACTGGTCCAGGGCCCTCAAGCAATTGCAGGTCGCCACGCAGCTTGCGCCCGGCTTCGCGCAAACCGCGCATGTGTACCGCGACCTGATCCGTGCGGAGGTGTTTCGTGGCGAGGTATTCGCCGGCCAGCGCACCCCCGGCTCGCTGCTGCCGGCGCCGGCGTGGGTGGCACAGCTCCACACGGCTCTGGCGGAAAACAAGGCCGGCGATCGCTCAGCCGCGGACGCCAGCCGGCACCTGGCCCTGTCGCAGGTACCAGCCTCAGCCGGCGCGCACGACGGCGTGCGCTTTGCCTGGATTACCGACACAGACACACGGCTGGGACCGACCTGCGAGATCGTGACCGCGGGGCGCTACGCCTGGCTGCCCTTTGCGCAGATGCGCAAGATCGAGTTGGGCAAGGCGTCCGGGTTGCCGGATCTGTTATGGCGCCCGGCCACGGTGACACTCGCCGACGGCGTGGTCAGCCGTGGCTTCCTGCCGGTGCGCTACCCAGGCTCCGAACAAGGCAGCGACGGGATTCGGCTGGCTCGCGAAACCAGCTGGAGTGAAGCGGGCGAGACAGGTGTCATCGGTTTCGGCCAGAAGACCTGGATGACAGACACGGGAGATGTCGCCATGCTGGATGTGACAACGCTCACCCTGGACGCGGAGCATGGCTGAACACCGCCCGCCGCGCCGCCCGAATTCGCAACTGCTGCCGACGTTGCTGGACCGGCTGCGCGACGACGCGCCCCAGCGCCAGACGGAAAGCGCGGACGAATACACCGTCACGCGTGCCCAGATGCGCGAGATCATCCAACGCGACCTCACCTATCTGCTCAACACCACCAATCGCGAGGATGAAATCGATCGCAAGCGCTATCCCGCTGCTGCCGCATCGACCATCAACTACGGCGTGTCCCCGGTCGCCGGCAGTTATCTGGCCGAACACAAGTGGAGCGATATCGTCACCATCGTCAGGCGTGCGATCCTGGACTTCGAACCCCGGCTCATCCCCGGCTCGCTGGAAGTGAAGCCGCTACTGAAAGAAGATGCGCCACAACGCTATAACACCCTGGTGTTCGAGATCAAAGGCCTGATCCATATGAACCCGTATCCGATGGCGTTCACTGCCCAAAGCTCGCTCGACCTGGAAACCAGCCGGATAAGTGTCCAATCGATCCACGCCAGCTGACACCATGGATCCGCAACTGCTCGATTACTACAATCGCGAGCTCGTCTATATGCGCGAGCTGGCCGGGGAATTCGCCAAACAGCACCCGAAGGTCGCGAAACGGCTGGGCATGCAGGGCATCGAGGTGGCCGACCCCTACGTCGAGCGCCTGATCGAGGCGTTCTGCTTCCTGTCAGCGCGTACCGAGATCAAGCTGGACGCAGAGTTCCCACGCTTCACCCAGCGGCTGCTGGAGGTGATCTACCCCAACTATGTGGCGCCGACGCCATCGATTGCGGTCGCGCAGTTCCGACCCAGCCAGAGCGAGGGCGATTTTGCGCATGGCGTGGAGGTTCCGCGCGGCACGGAGGTCAACGCGGCGGCGGCGCCTGGAGAGAAGACGGCCTGCCAGTTCAGGACCACGCAGCCGTTGACACTGTGGCCGGTTGAGATCACCGAAGCGCGGCTCACTGGCATTCCGCCCGATGTCAGGGGGCCGGAGCGCTATGTGCCCGCCCATGTGACAGTACAGGGTGCACTGCGGTTGCGCCTGCGCTGTACGCGAGGCGCGACCTTCGACCAGCTGCCCGGCCTGGACCACCTGCCGGTCTATCTGCGCGGCGATGACCTGATCGCCTCACAACTGTTCGAACTGTTGCACAGCGCCGGTGTGGCGACGCTGATCGGACAACCCGGGGCCATGAGCGAGCGCCCCTGCGCAGTGGCGCAGGATGCTGTCAGTTACGTGGGAATGGGACCGGGCGAAGGCGCGCTGCCTTTGCAGTGGAACAGCTTCCACGGGCACAACCTGTTGCATGAGTACTTCGCTTGCCCACAGCGCTTCTATTTCTTCGGCCTCAACAAGCTCGCTCAGGGCCTGAGCCGGATCCGCGGCAAGGAAGCCGAGATCGTCGTGCTGCTGTCAAAGCCGCCCCGGGATCTGACCAGCAAGGTCGACCGCGAACAGTTCGCGCTGTTTTGCACACCGGTGGTCAATCTGTTTCCAAAGCGCACCGATCGCATCGAGGTCACGCCGGGCCGCGCCGAGTTTCACCTGGTCGCCGACCGGCAGCATCCGCTTGACTACGAAATCCACACCGTCAGGCAGCTCTGCGCACAAAGGTCCGAGCACAGCGCAGGCATCGACTTCCAGCCGCTCTTTACCACCCTGAATAGTGATGAAGGCAACCACGGCCGCTACTTTTCCCTGCGGCGCGAGCGTCGGCTGATCTCTGAGCAGGCTCGCAAGTACGGCACACGCACGGCATACGTCGGCACCGAGCTGTTCGTGTCGCTGGTGGACCAGAACGAAGCTCCCTACCCGGACGCCTTGCGCTACCTGTCAGTGGAATCGCTGGTTACAAATCGCGATCTGCCCAATCTGGTACCGCGCAATGGCCGGCACGACCTGACCCCGGCAGCTTCCATCCCCGTGGACGGGATCGGCCTGATCCGCGCGCCGTCGGCACCACGGCCGCCCTATGCGGACGGAGAAATGGCCTGGCGCCTGATACGGCTGCTGGGCTTCAACTACTTGTCGCTGACCGACCTGGAGCATCGCTCAGGCGGCCAGGGCCTGCGTGACATGCTGCGGCTTTTCGTGGCGAACGACGACCTCGCGCACCAGGGGCAAATCCAGAGCCTGATCGGCGCGAACGTGAAGCCAGTCATGCGCCGGCTGCCAGGCAACGGGCCCTTGATCTACGGCCGCGGCATCCAGTGCCAGCTCACGGTGGACGAAGGCGGCTTCTCCGGCATCAGCCCATATCTGTTCGGCGTGGTGCTGGAGCATTTCCTGGCGCGCCACGTCTCGGTCAATGTCTTCACGCAAACCGAACTGCACTCCATGCAACGCGGCCTGGTGCATCGTTGGCCCGTGCGCATGGGCGGCCGCAGCGCCGTGTAGCCATGTTCAAAGGCAACGACGACAATGTGCCGCCCTCGCCGGCGGCGACGGCCGCGCCCGGAAACTATGCCGGCCAGGCGCCGTGGAAGCTGAGCTTCCTGGGGCTCCTGCGGCATCTGTCCGCCCGGCACCCTGACTTGCCCCCGATCGGGCAGGCAAGCCTGCCACGCGACGAGCCTTTCCGGGCTGGCCAGCAGGCCGCGCTCACCTTCGCGCCCCGGGAGATCGCGCAGGTGCAGCCGCTGGCCGGCCGGCTCAAGGTGCAATTGTTTGGCTTGGGTATGCTGGGGCCGAACGGGGCGCTGCCGATTCACCTGACGGAAGTTGTACGCGAGCGTAGCGAAGCACACCGGGACAACACCACCGCCGACTTCCTGGATCTTTTCCACCATCGCGCCTTCACGCAGTTCTACCGCGCGTGGGCAAGCGCCCAAGCCACCGCGGGCCTCGATCGGCGCGACTGCGAGGTGTTCTCCCGCTATGTCGGCTGGCTGGCGGGCAATGAAGCCGACGAAATCGCGCACAGCACCCTGCCGCCGCACGCCCGGCTCGCTGCGAGTGCGCACCAGGTGCGCGAAGCGCGCGATCCCGACGGCATCGCGGCCACGCTTTCTCACTTCTTTGGTGTGCCCGTCAGGCTTGAAGAGTATGTATTGCACTGGATCGCCGTCGATCCGGCCGAGCGCAGCCGCCTGGGACACCCGGGCGCCCCAGGCGTCATGGGGCAAGGCGCCATGCTTGGCGAAATGGTGCCGGACCGCCAACACAAGTTCCGCCTGGTGATCGGCCCGCTCGGGTTGCAGCAATACTTGAACTTCACGCCGAACGGCAGGGATCTTCCGACGCTCATCGAATGGGTGCGCGCCTTCGTCGGCTTCGAGTTCGTCTGGGAAGCCGAGCTGCAGGTGATCCCGGACTCGGCGCCGCCTGCCATCCTGGGCTCGCAGGAACGCCTGGGCTGGTCCACATGGCTGGGCGAACCGGATCGAAGCCGCGCCATCACCGGCATGGTGTTCGAGCCCGAACACTATGCAACACACTGACCATGAATGCCAAAGCCAAAGCCAAGGCCGTACCGGTGCCAAGACCTGACTTTCCCTTCCCGGAACTGCTGGAACCTGTCGCACCCGACAGGCCATGCGGTGACGACCTGGAGTACGACCCTGAGTTCGTCGTGCTGCTGGCCAAGGCGGCGCCGAAGCCCGACGCGCAGTACGGCAACTTCGTCAGCGAGCCCGAGGCCATCAACTGGGCGGATCTGGAGCGCGACTGCCGGCGCCTGCTGCTGCGCACGCGCGACATCCGCATCCTGGCGCTGCTGCTGCGCTGCCGTACCCGGCTAGGCCGGGCAAGCGGCCTGCGCGACGGACTCGCGGCCATGGCGCGGCTGCTGGCAAAATGGCCCGATGCCATCCATCCGCAGTTATGCGTCGATGGCGAAACCGATCCCGCGATGCGCGCCAATGCGCTCGCCGCGCTGACCGACCCGGAGGGGCTGATGCGGGACGTGCGGGAGTTGACGATCACAGGCAACGCGGCGCTCCGGCTGCAGATCCGGGATGTCGAGCGCTCGCTCGGCGTGCCGCGGCCCGCGGACGCCCTGGCGCCGGAATCGGTGCGGCAGCAAATGCAGGATCTGCGCCAGCAGAACAGCCCCGCCCTCACGGCACTCGACGAGGCCGCAGGCCAGGCAGCGGCCATTGACGGTTGGGCAAAAGCCAACCTCCGGCAGGACAGCCCCGACTTGAGCCCTCTGCTCAAGCTGCTTGGCATGATGACGAGCACTGTCGCGACCGCCCCGGCACCGCCGGTCGCTGCATCCACGGCCGCGCCAGTCGCTTCTCCTTCATGCGGCGATGCTGCCGGCGGTCTTTCCCCTGCCGCAACCGCCGTGCACTCAGGCGCCTGCAAACCGCGGGATCGCGATGCCGCCCTGGCCACCATCCGCACCGCGCGTCAATGGTTCGAGTTCCACGAACCCAGCAGCCCGGTGGCACTGCTGCTCAGGCAAGCCGAGCGGCTGACCGGCAAGCGCTTCGATGAAGTGTTCCAGGCGATCCCTGCGGATCTGGTGGAGCGCTGGGCGCAGGACACATAGCGGCAACCGGCCTGCAAGCTACTCCAGCATCGCCCGATGCCGCCCCAGCGCCTCGCGCACGATGTCCAGCAGCCCGCTCCCTGCCTCGGCATCCACATGCCCCAGCAAGGCCTTGCGCATGCGCGGCTCCCAAAACCGCTTGATATGCCCTGCAATATCAGAGACGGCCTCTTCCCGATCCGGCATGGCCTCGAAGAAGCTGCCGATCTGGTTGGCCATGGTGATGAGGTTGTCGATCTTCATGCCAGGCTCGCTTCGTGCTGCAGACGTTGGGGATGGGCATAGACCACGTGCGCGCCGGCGCGCACGAAGCCGGCCAGGGTGATGCTGGCTTGTTCGGCAAGCCGCACGGCCAGCGCCGTCGGTGCGGACACTGCGGCGAGCACGCCGGCGCCGATGGCGGCGGTCTTCAGCACCATTTCATAGCTGGCGCGGCTGGTCACCAGCACCGCGCCGCTGGAGATGTCCTCGCCGCTGCTGGCGAGCGCGCCCGCCAGCTTGTCCAGCGCGTTGTGGCGGCCCACGTCTTCACGCACCAGTGATACATGGCCATCGGCACGCAGCCATGCGGCAGCGTGCGTCGCACCCGTGTGTTGCTGCAGTTCCTGCCGCAGTTGCAGTTGCACGAACGCGGCCTGGATCACGTCGGTATGGAAGCTGGCATCGCTGCGCACCGGTGCCGGCAGGCGCATCACCTGTTCCAGCGATTCGGTGCCGCACAGCCCGCAGCCGGTGCGCCCGGCCAGCGAGCGGCGGCGGTCCTTGAGCCGCATGAAGGCTTCCGATGCGATCTCCAGCTGCACGGCGATGCCGTGCTCGCGCGTGTCGATCTCGATGTCATAGACGTCGCTGGCACGGGTAACGATGCCTTCGCTCAGGCTGAAGCCGAGTGCGAAGTCCTCCAGGTCGGCCGGCGTCGCCAGCATCACCGCGTGCGAGATGCCGTTGTACACCAGCGCGACCGGCACTTCCTCGGCCACTTCATCGGGGCTCAGCATCAGCTCGCCGCGGCGCCAGCGGCTGACGGCGAAGGTGCTGTGAGTGGGCGGCTCGGCGTCTCCGGCCGCGGCCGGATGCACCTCCGGTGACTGCATGCAGCGCATCATGGTGCGGCCCTCCGCTCAGCGTACGGCCTGCGCCGGGTCGGCGCTGGCGGCTTCCAGCAGTTGCAGCTGCTGGGCGTTGAACTCCTGGTACTCCCGCTGCCACGCCGACGGCTGCGCCACCGGCAGCACCTGCACCGCGGTCACCTTGTACTCCGGGCAGTTGGTGGCCCAGTCGGAGTTGTCGGTGGTGATCACGTTGGCGCCGGATTCCGGGAAGTGGAAGGTGGTGTAGACCACGCCCGGCTGCATGCGCTCGCTGACGATCGCGCGCAGCACCGTGTCGCCGGCACGGCTCTGCACCCCGACCCAGTCGCCGTCCTTGATGCCGCGCTCCTCGGCATCGTGCGGATGGATCTCGAGCCGGTCCTCGGCATGCCAGTAGACGTTGTCGGTACGGCGCGTCTGCGCGCCGACGTTGTATTGCGACAGGATGCGGCCGGTGGTCAGGATCAGCGGGAAGGCGCGCGTGATCTTCTCGGTGGTGGGCACGTACTTGGTGATGATGAACTTGCCCTTGCCGCGCACGAAGGTGTCGATATGCATGGTCGGCGTGCCTTCCGGCGCGTCGGCGTTGCACGGCCACTGGATGCTGCCGAGCTGGTCCAAGCGCTTGTAGCTGACACCGGCGAAGGTCGGCGTCAGGCGCGCGATCTCGTCCATGATCTCCGACGGATGCCTGTAGTCCATCGGGTAGCCCAGCGCATTGGCCAGCAGGATGGTGGCTTCCCAGTCGGCATAGCGCGCCTTGGGCGGCATCACCTTGCGCACGCGCGAGATGCGGCGCTCGGCGTTGGTGAAGGTGCCGTCCTTTTCCAGGAAGGACGAGCCCGGCAGGAACACGTGCGCGTACTTGGCGGTCTCGTTCAGGAAGATGTCCTGCACCACGATGCATTCCATCGATGACAGCGCCTCGGACACGTGCTGCGTGTTCGGGTCGGACTGGACAATGTCCTCGCCCTGGCAGTAGAGGCCCTTGAAGCTGCCGGCCAGCGCGGCTTCAAACATATTGGGGATGCGCAGGCCCGGCTCGGGGCTGATCTCGACATTCCACGCGGCTTCGAACAGACCGCGCGTGGTCGAGTCCGACACGTGGCGATAGCCCGGCAGCTCATGCGGGAACGAACCGATGTCGCACGAGCCCTGCACATTGTTCTGCCCGCGCAGCGGGTTCACACCCACGCCTTCGCGGCCGATATTGCCGGTGGCCATGGCGAGGTTGGCAATGCCCATCACGGTGGTTGAGCCTTGCGCATGCTCGGTCACGCCCAGGCCGTAGTAGATCGCAGCGTTGCCGCCGGTGGCATACAGGCGTGCGGCACCGCGCAGCTGTTCCGCCGGAATGCCGGTCACGCTTTCCATCGCCTCCGGCGAGTTCTCCGGCAGCGAGACGAAATCGCGCCATTGCTGGAAGGCGCGGTCCTCGCAGCGCTCGGCGATGAAAGCTTCGTTGAGCAGGCCTTCGGTGACGATCACGTGGGCCAGCGAGGTCACCAGCGCCACGTTGGTGCCCGGGCGCAGTTGCAGGTGATAGTCGGCACGGATATGCGGGGAGTCGACCAGGTCGATGCGGCGCGGATCGACCACGATCAGCCTGGCGCCGGCGCGCAGGCGCTTCTTCATGCGCGACGCAAAGACCGGGTGGCCGTCGGTCGGGTTGGCACCGATCACCATGATCACGTCGGCCTTCTCCACCGACTTGAAGGTCTGCGTGCCGGCCGATTCGCCCAGGGTCTGCTTCAGGCCGTAGCCGGTCGGCGAATGGCACACGCGCGCGCAGGTGTCGACGTTGTTGTTGCCGAAGGCTGCGCGCACCAGCTTCTGCACCAGGTAGCCCTCTTCATTGGTGCAGCGCGACGACACGATGCCGCCGATGGAGTCCTTGCCGTGCTCGGCCTGGATACGCTTGAACTGCGACGCGGCATAGTCGATCGCCTCTTCCCACGACACCTCGCGCCACGGATCGGTGATCTTGGCGCGGATCATCGGCTTGAGGATGCGGTCCTTGTGCGTGGCGTAGCCCCAGGCAAAGCGGCCCTTGACGCAGGCGTGGCCTTCATTGGCCTTGCCGTCCTTGTACGGCACCATGCGCACCACTTCATTGCCCTTCATCTCGGCCTTGAACGAACAGCCCACGCCGCAATAGGCACAGGTGGTCACGGTGCTGTGCGAGGGCTGGCCGAACTTGATCACCGAGGTCTCGGTCAGCGTCGCGGTCGGGCACGCCTGCACGCAGGCGCCGCACGAGACGCAGTCCGATTCCATGAACGACTGGCTGGTTCCGGGCGAGACGCGGGAATCGAAGCCGCGGCCGCTGATGGTCAGGGCGAAGGTGCCCTGCGTTTCCTCGCAGGCGCGCACGCAGCGGTTGCAGACGATGCACTTGGAGGGGTCGTAGGTGAAGTAAGGATTGGATTCGTCCTTCTTCATCTGCGTGTGGGTCGCGATCGGCGCAGCTTCCGGGCCGCCGTCGTTGTAGCGCACTTCACGCAGGCCGACCACGCCGGCCATGTCCTGCAGCTCGCAGTTGCCGTTGGTCGGGCAGGTCAGGCAATCGAGCGGGTGGTCGGAGATATACAGCTCCATCACGCCGCGGCGCAGGTCGGCCAGCTTGTCGCTCTGGGTCTTGACCTTCATGCCGGCTTCGACCGGCGTGGTGCACGATGCCGGATAGCCGCGGCGCCCTTCGATCTCGACCAGGCACAGCCGGCACGAGCCGAAGGCTTCGAGGCTGTCGGTGGCGCACAGCTTGGGGACGGCGATCTGCGCTTCCATCGCGGCGCGCATCACCGAGGTGCCGGCGGGCACGGTGACGCTGACGCCATCGACCTCCAGGGTGACCAGTTCGGTGGATGGGCTGGCGGGCGTGCCGAAATCGATCTCGTTGCGGGCGTTCATGGCGGTTTGTCTCCCGTGTCTCTGCTGGACCTGGCTCAGGCGGCCTTGGCTGGGTTGGAGGCGAGGCCGAAGTCCTCGGGGAATTCATTCAGCGCGGACAGCACCGGGTACGGGGTCATGCCGCCCATCGCGCACAGCGAGCCGTTGAGCATGGTGTCGCACAGGTCGCGCACCAGGGCCACGTGCTTGACCGGCTGCTCGCCGGCGATGATGCGGTCCATCGCTTCGACGCCGCGGGTCGAGCCGATCCGGCACGGGGTGCACTTGCCGCACGATTCGATCGCGCAGAACTCCATCGCGTAGCGGGCCTGCTTTGCCATGTCGACGGTTTCATCGAACACCACGATGCCGCCGTGGCCGACCACGCCGCCGAACGCGGCATAGGCTTCATAGTCCAGCGGCACGTCGAAGCGCGACTCGGGCAGGTAGGCGCCCAGCGGCCCGCCCACCTGCACCGCGCGGATGGCGCGGCCGCTGCGCGTGCCGCCGCCGTAGTCGACCAGCAGCTCGCGCAGCGTCACGCCGAACGCCATTTCCACCAGTCCGCCCTGCTTGATGTTGCCGGCAAGCTGGAACGGCAGCGTGCCGCGCGAACGGCCCATGCCGTAGTCGCGGTAGTACTGCGCGCCGCGCGCCAGGATCACCGGCACGGTGGCCAGCGAGATCACGTTGTTGATCACCGTGGGCTTGCCGAACAGCCCCTGCAGCGCCGGCAGCGGCGGCTTGGCGCGCACCACGCCGCGCCGTCCTTCCAGGCTTTCCAGCAGCGCGGTTTCCTCGCCGCAGACATAGGCGCCGGCGCCCTTGCGCACTTCGAGGTGGAAGCGCTTGCCGCTGCCGCGGATGTCGTCGCCGAGCCAGCCGGCGGCGTTGGCGATGCCGATCGCGCTTTCCAGCACGGCAATCGCGTGCGGGTATTCGGAACGGCAGTAGATGTAGCCCTGCTCCGCACCCACCGCAAGCGCGGCAATGGTCATGCCTTCGATCAGCATGAACGGGTCGTCTTCCATCACCATGCGATCGGAGAACGTGCCCGAGTCGCCCTCGTCGGCATTGCAGACGATGTACTTGACTGCGGACTGCGCGCCCAGCACGGTCTTCCACTTGATGCCGGTCGGGAACGCCGCGCCGCCGCGGCCGCGCAGGCCGGAGTCGGTGACCTCCTGCACGATCTCGGCGGGCTGCATCGCCAGCGCGCGCTCCAGGCCGGCAAAGCCCTCATGCGCGCGGTAGTCGTCCAGCGACAGCGGATCGGTGATGCCGACGCGGGCGAAGGTCAGGCGCTCCTGCTGCTTCAGGAAGGGGATCTCTTCGGTGACGCCCTGCGACAGCGCGTGCTCGCCGCCTTGCAGCAAGCCGGCGTCGAACAGCCCCGGCACGTCTGCGGCGCTGACCGGGCCATAGGCCACGCGGCCGGCTCCGGTCTGCACCTCGACCAGCGGCTCCAGCCAGAACATGCCGCGCGAGCCATTGCGCACAATGCGCACGTGCTCGTTGCGCGCCGCGGCTTCACGCGCGATGGCGCGGGCGACGTCGTCGGCGCCCAGTGCCAGCGCGGTGGAATCGCGCGGCACGAAGATGGTGGTGATCGTGATCATGCCTGTGCCTCCGCGGCTTCCGTGGTCTTTTCCGCGGACGATTCGCGCAGCGAGCGCACCAGCGCGTCGAAGCGCCTGGCATCGACATAGCCGTGCAGCTGCTCGCCGACCATCACGGCGGGGCCGCAGGCGCACTGGCCCAGGCAATAAACCGGCTCCAGCGTCACCTGCCCGTCCGCGGTGGTTTCATGAAAGCCACAGCCAAGTGCGCGCCGCGCATGCTCGGCCAGCGCTTCGGCGCCGACCGACTGGCAGGCTTCGGCGCGGCAGACCTGCACCACGTGGCGCCCGGCCGGCTGCTGGCGGAAATGGTGGTAGAAGGTGATCACGCCGTGCACCTCGGCGCGCGACAGGTTCAGCGCGCGGGCAATGACGGGCACGGCGGCGTCGGGGATATAGCCCTGTGTGTCCTGGATCTCATGCAGGATCGGCAGCAAGGCGCCCGGCATGTCCTGGCGCGCGGCCACGATGGCGGCGATGCGCGTGGCGTCGGCGGATGCCGGTGCGTGGGGGGAAATATCTGGCATAGCGTCTCCTGTGAGGCGTTGCGCAGATCGGCAGCGCGGCCTCTTATATGCTATTTTTTTCCTATTTACGGGCTGTGACGTCGCCGTTTTTTCCCGTTTGAAGGACTATATGAGAGTGACAGCGGCCCTTCAATAAGCTATTTTCTACATATGATTCGCATCTCGATCCACCCGCACCTGCAGATCCGGGACGACGCCAGCCCCGGTGGCGAGGCCCTGGACGTGTCCCGCCTGGTGGCCCTGCTCGGCCATATCGAGGAATCCGGCAGCATCAGCCACTCGGCGCAGGCGGTATCGCTGTCCTACCGCTACGCCTGGGGCATCCTGCGCGATGCCGAGGCGCTGTTCGGCGGCCCGCTGATCGACAAGACCCGCGGGCGCGGCAGCGCGCTGACGCCGCTGGCGCAGCAGTTGGTGTGGGCCAGCAAGCGGATCGGCGCGCGGCTGTCGCCGACGCTGGACAGCCTGGCGTCCGAGCTGGAGATCGAGTTGAAGAAGCTGATGGACCAGCCCGAAGCCACGGCGCGGCTGCATGCCAGCCACGGCTTCGCGGTGGCGGCGCTGCGCGACTTCCTCGACGAGCAGCAGGTGCGGCACGACCTGAAGTACTGCGGCAGCGTCGAGGCCGTGGCGGCGCTGGCCGAAGGCGCCTGCGATATCGCCGGCTTCCATGTGCCGGTGGGCGAGTTCGAGCACGGCATGTGGCGGCATTTCACCACCTGGCTCAAGCCGGACACCCACTGCCTGGTGCACCTGGCGGTGCGCAGCCAGGGACTGTTCGTGCGGCCGGACAACCCGCTTGGCATCCACACGCTGGAAGACCTGACCCGGCGCGAGGTGCGCTTCGTCAACCGCCAGGTGGGCTCGGGCACGCGCCTGCTGCTGGACCTGATGCTGGCCGCGCGCGGCATCGACACGGCCCGCATCGAGGGCTACAGCAACGGTGAATTCACCCACGCCGCGGTGGCCGCGTATATCGGCAGCGGCATGGCCGACGTGGGCTTTGGCGTGGAAACCGCGGCGCGGCGCTTCGGGCTGGCGTTCGTGCCGGTGATCAAGGAGCGCTACTTCTTTGCGATCGAGCGCGCCAAGCTGCGCAGCGCGGCACTGGCCGGCGCGGTGGACGCGCTTACCAGCGAAGCCTTCCGCCAGCGCGTCAATGCACTGCCCGGCTACGACGGCACGCTGACCGGCACCGTGCTGACGCTGGAAGAAGCGTTCCCGGATTACGCTGAGGCGCGCTAGCGCTCCAGCAACGAGAGGCGGTCAGGATGACCGGCCCATTGCTCATGGCCGGGGATCGGCCCCTTGGCCTTGAGCAACGGCAGCCAGTCAGCGCGCCGCGACAGTTCGGCATTGAGGGCAATGAAATGGCGCTGGTCCTCGGGCAGGTCATGCTCCGAGTAGATCGCGCCGACCGGGCACAGCGGCACGCACATCGAGCAATCGATGCACTGGTCGGGGTCGATGGCGAGGAAGTTGGGCCCTTCGTGGAAGCACGACATCGGGCAGACTTCGACGCAATCGGTATGGCGGCACTGGATGCAGGCATCCGTCACGACAAAGGTCATGGGGCAGTTGCGGTACGGCGGGTGATGACCGCGTGATGGTAACGCCCCGCCCGCGGGCGCGGGACGCGCCGCATTGTGCGACTCCTTCAAATCCGCTGAAGAGCCGCGCCCGGCCTGGCCCGGGCGCAGGCGCGTCAAGCGGTCTCGCGCATCAGTTCTTCCTTGCGCGCCGCCATGGCCTGTGCCACGTCGCGCAGGTTGACCTTTTCCTTGATCGCGTTCTTGAACAGCTCGCCCTCCTCTTCCTCGATATGGTGGGCAACGTATTCTGACAGCACCGTGTAGTTGGCCTCGAGCTTGTCGCCGGCCGGATCCTCCTCGATCGCAGCGATCAGGTCCTTCGCCACCTGGTGCTCGACCTCGGCCTCGTCCAGCAGGTCGTCGATCTCGTCGCTGACGCCGCGCAGCGCCGGATAGAAGATCTCCTCCTCGATGGTGGCGTGCACCGTGAGCTGGTGGCACACGTCCAGCGCGATCGCCTGCTTCTCGTCGCGATCTTCAGTGTCCTTGAACGCCTTGAACTGCTTCTTGACAGCGCGATGGTCGTCCATCAATGCGCCGAGGGCCTGGGCCTGGTCTGCGGGAATCTTCGACTTGTCCACGGCTTTCTCCTGGTGGGATTTGCCGGCGCTCCGGCTTTGCGCTGGGGAGAACGCAGATTCCGTGCCCGCCCCAGCGCAGGCAGCGCACCTGCCAGTCGTTGCAATTCCTGCGCGAAGCCTTGTAATTGTGCCCGCAGCGCCGCGTCGGTCGGACCAGGCTTGCCGCGGCTTCATTTGCCTGCATACCGTGCCTTGGGAGCCCCCTCACCTTTGCCCTGTGCAGGGCAAGCGCGGCATGAAATTTGCGGCGTGGCGCAGTAAGCCGAAACAGGAGTATCCCTGTCCGAAATGCAACCGATACCGGACGGCGCGTCCGCGCCGTTCATCACCACCATGCCGACCTCATTCCTCTACTCCAATTGTGCCGATGGCCAGCCGGCCATGATGGACGAATTACAAGCCGCGCGCGAGGCCGGCTATGGCGTAGATGCGCGCCATGCCTTCTGGGAAGAAGAGCCCGCGTCAGTGCCCGCGCTGCAGCGCCCGCGCCTGCGCGCGCTGCAGCACCAGGTGCAGCCGGCCGACTCGGTCGTGTCACTGCGGCTGTGCAGCCTGGGCTGGAGCGTGCCCGAGGTGCTGGCCACCATCCGGCGCTTCCGCCTGCTGGGGGTGGCGTTGTATTGCGTGCAGCTGTCCCGTGACGACCTGGCCAACACCACGCCGCCGGAGGCGGTCGAGGTGCTGCGTGCGGTCGCCGCGCTGGAAGGCGCCGCCCGCAGCGTGCGCGTGCGCGAGAGCCTGGCCGCGGCCAAGGCCATGGGACGTCAGGTGGGCCGCCCGCCCAAGCACACGCCTGAACAGCGCCATGCGATCCTGAACGCGCTGGCCGCGGGCAATTCAGTGAGCGAGACCGCGCGGCGCTTCAGCACTTCACGCCAGACCGTGCTGCGCATCCGCGCCGCCGAGCCAGGCGCCCAGCCCCATGCGGCATCCGCGGCCATGGCCGACGCTGAAGAATCGGCGACCGAAGCTGCCACCGGATGAGACCGACAGCAGCACAGCGCGCCGTGCCCCCATGCCCGAGCACAGGAAGCTGCCCGTCAGCCGCGATGAACTGAACCAATGCCGGCGTTGCCCGTTGTGGCGCAATGCCACCCAGGGCGTGCCCGGCGCCGGCGCCACCCATGCGCGCATCATGCTGGTTGGCGAGCAACCGGGGGCGCAGGAAGACCTGCAGGGCTCCCCCTTCGTCGGCCCGGCCGGGCACCTCCTGGACGAAGCACTGGCCAGCGCGGGGCTGGACCGCGACAAGCTCTTCATGACCAATGCGGTCAAGCACTTCAAGTTCGAATGGCGCGGCAAGCGCCGGCTGCACAAGTCGCCGGCACAGCAGGAGATCGAGGCCTGCAACCTGTGGCTGGAGCGCGAACTGGAGAAGGTCGGGCCCAGGGTCGTGGTCGCGCTTGGCGCCACCGCGGCTCGTGCGGTGCTGGGCCGCAAGAGCGTGTCCCTGGCTGGAATGATGGAGACGCCAGTCGAGCACGAGGGACGGCTTGTCATCGCCACCTACCACCCGTCTTTCGCCTTGCGCCAGCGCACCGACGACGCGCGAGCCGCCACCTTCGACCGCATCGTGCGCAGCCTGCGCGCCGCCGCGCGGCTGGCGCGCGGCGGCGCGGAAGGCTGAAGCATCAGGCCACTCCCTGAAGGGAGAAGATTCCATCGGCCGGCAGGATACCGTCACGACAAAGTACCGAAGTCTTGCAAGTTCTCGATACCGAAATGTTATCGAGTCGCGAGAAAAATGGTAATGGATTAATCGCTGGGCGCTTCTTAAAGTTGCACGGACAGAAGGCGATCGCCCTCTCGTTCTCCCAACTTCATTGCACCAAGGAATCAGCATGGATCCCACTCCTCAGGAAATGGAAGCCACCCGCATCGCGCGCTGGGGCAAGGTCAAACCTTACGGTGAGACCTTCATCGAAAGCCGCCTGCCCGGCATGAAGAAGAACATCTACAAGATCATGAACCGCGGCGTGCTCGAGAACAAAGGCGTCGAGCCGGCGATTCCGGGTAACCACCGCTTCGGCGTGACCTTTATCGAAATCCCGGTCGGGCAAGGCGCCAGCCTGCACGCGCACAAGACCGAGGAAGTGTTCTGCCCGTTGAATGGCCAGATGGAAGTCATCTGGGGCGAGAAGGGCCAGTACTCGCTGATGCTGAACCAGTGGGATGTGATCTCCTGCCCGATCGGCGTGATGAGAGGGTTCCGCAACCCTAACGACCACGCCCTGGTCGTGTACTCGGTGGTCGGCGGCACCGACGAGGAGTGCGGCCGCATTGCCTGGCACCCGGACGTAGTGAAGGCAGCCGAGGCCACCGGTCTCGTCTACGGCAAGGACGGCTACATCACGGAAACGGAAGCGGACAAGGCGGAACACCGCGCCGCAGACTGAAGACGGCCGCCGGGTCGCTCAGGGTGCTTGCGCCCGGTAGCCTTCGGCGCTGGCCTGGGCTGCCGCAGATTCCGACCTTGGCCGAGTCCGGCTTTCCGGGCTATCGTTCCGAGACCATACAGGCGCTGTTTGCTCCGGCAGGCGCACCCGAGCCGCCACCTGTACGTCCGTCGCATCCTGCCGAGCAGCGAAGTGCGGCAACAGTCGCGCGATCTCGGCTTCGAGGCCGTGGCTGTGCCAGCCCACAGAACTCGCTGCGCGGGTCGCGGAAAATGTCCCGCGCCGGGCCGAAGTCGCGAACAAGGCACGTATCCAGAGCGACTGAGACCGGGCGCCAATGTCCGTCTCCTCGCCAGGCAACATCCACTCTTTCAATCATCAGGAGCCGACCATCATGACATCTGCCTCCGCAGAAAGCGCGCTCGCGCCCTCCGCATCGAACGCGCAATCGATTCCAGCCACCCCCGAGGCACTGCTGAAGGCCGTGCTCAAAGCGAATTCCGGGACACACGACCCGCGCACCAGGACCATTCTTGATGCGCTTATCCGGCATGCGCACGCCTTCGCGTCAGAGGTCCAACTGACCTATGAGGAACTCCACCATGGCCTGGACTTCATGGTCCGCATCGGCCAGGCCACCGGACCGAAAAAACACGAGGGCATCTTGCTGGCGGATATTCTCGGGCTTGCCACGCTGGTGCTTCTGATGGATGCCAAGGCCGTGCTTGCAGCCGGCGGCACCGAGCCCGCGCTGATCGGCCCGTTCTGGCGTGCGAACCAGCCGGTTCGCGCCAACGGCGCGCACATCGCAACCCCGGACACCACGGGCGATCCGCTGTTCGTGCAGGGACGCGTCGTGTCGATCGACGGCACGCCGATCGCCGGCGCGCGCGTCGAGACATGGCAGGCGGCGCCAAGCGGCCTGTACGAGAACCAGGACGAACACCAGGAGGACATGAACCTGCGTGGCGCGTTCGAGACCGATGCCGACGGGCGCTTCTGGTTCGAGAGCGTGCGGCCCTCAGGCTATGGCGTCCCGATCGACGGCCCCTGCGGCGACCTCCTGGCCCTGCAGAACCGCGACCACATGCGCCCGGCCCATCTTCACTTCATCGCCATCGCACCAGGGCACAAGGTACTGACCACGCAGATCTTCGATGCCCTGGATCCCTTTGCCTTCAGCGACGCGGCGTTTGGCGCCGTCGGCTCGCTGCTGCGCGATTTTGAGCCGGTCGATGGCGGCGGCTTCCGTCTCGATGTCGAACTGAAACTCGAACCGGGGGAGACGCGCCTGCCCAAGCCGCCCTTGCCCTGAACCTCTTTCGACTCACGGAGATGTTGAACCTGCCCGCCCGGCGCCCTGCAACTTGGCGCCGAAGCCGCGGACCCTGACGTGCTCGCTCCGTAGTTCATTCAGGTCACGCGACCGCCAGCATTGGATGTCCACGCAATCGTGGCAGTGCTGGCGGTCGCCAGTCCGGCGCCATGCGCGGACGCGGCGATCCGGCCGGGCTTGTTTTTCCGGCGTCATGACCAAACGGCATCGCTCGATGCCGCTTGGCAAGAACCCCTGCCGACTCAGGGCACCAGCACGAAACGCTGGCGCGCGCCCCTGGCCTGCGCGGCCCACACTTGCCCGACATCCTCCAGCGGCGCGGTGACGATATCGATTTCCATGCGCCCTGCCGCGGTATGCCGGCATAGCTCGGCATAGGCCTGCGCCTGGACCGCGACGGGCGCGTGGTAGTAGGCAAAGCCCATGATGTCGAAACACGCCTTGCGTGCCGCGGCGCCGGCAAAGGCAATGGTGGGCGCCACCGTGGTGCCGATATGGACCAGCCGCCCGCCGTGGCCAAGCGCCAGCAGCGCGGCCTCTGCCGGCGCGCCGCACAGGTAATCCAGCACGATGTCGACGTTGCCGTCGGCCGCGTTGCGATAGGCATCCAGCAAGTCGCCGGGCTGGTCGAGCGGCACCACCGCATCCGCGCCAAGCCGGCGTGCGCGCTGCAGCGCCTGCACATTGCGCCCTGCCGCGATCACGCGGCCGGCACCCAGCAGCTTTGCCGCGGCCACCGCCAGCAATCCCGAGATACCGGTCGCGCCGAGCACGAGCACGGTCTCGCCCGGCTGCATGCGCGCCCGCCACGACAGCGGCAGCCATGCCGCCAGGCCGGCGTTGCCGAGCGCGGCGGCGCGCTCGTCATCGATGCCGTCCGGCACCGGGAAGGTCAGCGCCGGATCCACCAGCGCGCGCTGCGCCATCGAGCCGAACGGCGCGACCGGTGCGTTGACGTTGAAGTAGACCCGTTGTCCATCCGCAAGCCGCCCCACGCCCTCGCGCCCGACGACAAAGCTGCCCGCCGCCGGCTTGATGTAATGCCGGCCCTCGGCAATGGCCATATCCAGCCGTGACAGCGCCGCGGCGCCTACGTCAACTACCACCTGCCCGCCCGCCGGGGTGGGATCGTCAAACTCCTGGTACACCGGCGCCCTGCCGGCGAGCGAAACCGCTCCTTTCATGTGCTTCTCCTTGTCCTTGATGTCCTTCTGGTCCGGGTCGATCTGCGACTTGGCATCGCCTGGTCAGCAGATTACAATGCAATCGATTGCACAACAAACGCGAAGCTGGCCGGCATCGAGGCCGATTCTAGGAATGGCCGCAGCCCGGCGTCCAATCCACTTTTTGGCGGCATCCCGATAACCAGAAGGTATGGCAAGCAGCCTGCCGCACATGGCACGACAGCGATGAGCAAACCCACCATCAAGCAGATCGCCGAGGCATTGGACGTCCATCCTTCGACCGTGTCGCGCGTGCTCAACCCCGAGACCCGCCACCGCATCGGCGACGAACTGGTGGCGCGCGTGCTCAAGGCGGCACAGGACCTGCACTACTCGCCCAACCGCATCGCGGCGGCACTGCGCACGCGGCGCTCAGGCACCATCGGCGTGGTGGTGCCTGACATCGGCAGCCCGGTGTTCCCGCCGATCGTACTGGGCATCGAGAACGCCCTGTCCCGGCATCGCTATATTCCGATCGTGGCCAATGCCGGCGGCGACAAGGCGCGCCAGACCTTTATCGTCGACCAGCTGCTGGCGCGCCAGGTGGACGGCCTGATCCTGGCCACCGCCGAGCGCAACGACCCCGTGGTGGCGCACTGCCTGGCGCAGGGCGTGCCCATTGTGATGGTCAACCGCAGCGACGATGCGGGGCGCGTGTCGAGCGTGGTCGGCGACAGCCGCCAGGCGATGGCGCTGGCAGTCGGCCACCTGCATGCGCTGGGCCACCGCCGCATCGGGCATGTTGCCGGGCCATCCAGCCTGTCGACCGGGCATGAACGCGAGGCGGGCTTCCTGCAGGCAGTGGCTGACCTGGGCCTGTCCGCGTCCCAATGCCCGGTGGAGCGTGCGCCGGCTTATACGGAAGACGCCGGCCAGGCCGCGTGCGCGCAGCTGCTGTCGCGGCGGCAGCGCATCACCGCGGTCGTGGCCGCCAATGATTTCCTTGCGCTCGGCTGCTATGCGGCCGTGCGCGCGGCGGGCGGCAGCTGTCCGTCGGACCTGTCCGTGGTCGGTCACAACGACATGCTGCTGATGCACGCGGTGTCGCCGGCACTGACCACCATCCGCGTGCCGTTCTACGAGATGGGCACGCGCGCGGCGGCGCTGATGCTGGGCGCGCTCGACGGCAGCATCGCCACCACGGCGCGGACCCTGCTGACTCCCGAGCTTGTGGTGCGGGCATCAACCCGGCCCCTGTAAGGCGGCCGCCATATGGCTCCGCTTCTTTGTGCCTTATCGTGCAATCGATTGCACGATAAGGCACCTACCCTGAGGCATGACGATGGATCTCCGACAGCTTCGCTATTTCAAGGTGCTGGCCACGCTGCAGCACTTCGGCCGCGCCTCGGCTGCGCTGCACATCGCGCAGCCCGCGCTGAGCCGGCAGATCCGGCTGCTCGAGGAAGAGCTGGGCGTGCGACTGCTGGAACGCCATGTGCGCGGCGCCACGCCCACGCCGGAAGGCCTGGTGTTGCTGGACCGCGCGTCCTTCCTGCTGCGCTATGCCGACCAGGTCAAGGTCGACATCGCCGACCTGGCGGCCTCGCCGCGCGGGCTGGTGGCGCTGGGACTGACCCCGGCGCTGGCGCCGCTGCTGTTCATCCCGCTGGCCGAGGCGCTGCGCCAGCGCTATCCGGAAATCCGGCTGCGACTGGTCGAGAACTTTGCGCCCGCGCTACAGGATGCGTTGCTGCAAGGCACGCTCGACGTCGGGCTGCTGAGCGGGCCTGTGTCGAGCCCCGGGGTCTCGGTAGTGCCGCTGGTTGCCGAAAGCCTGTGCGCGATCGGCCCCTGGGGCGCTGCGTCGCTGGGGGATGGGCCTGTGGACATTGAACAGCTGCAGGGCCTGCCTCTGATCCTGACCGGGGTGTCCAAGTCAGGCGTGCGCCTGGCGCTGGAAGCGCTGGCGGCGCGCCAGCGGGTGGAGCTGCAAGTCACGATGGAGGTCGAATCAATCGAGGTGGCCAGGCGTCTGGTGGTGCGCGGGTTCGGCTGGACCGTGCACTTTGCCGCGGCGATACGCGACGAGCTGCAGGCGCAGCGTCTGCAGGCCTTGCCGATTCGTGGGCTGGAGTTGCATCGGATGATCGGCTATGCGGCCGCGCGGCCGCCGTCGCGGGCGACGCTGGCTGTGATGGAAACGCTCAGGGATGTTGCCAGGGAATTGGCGGTTGATGGGAACTGGCCTAATAGTCGGTTGTTGGGGGAGGTCTTGGATAGTTAGCGGACGCGCTTGGCGGGCGCGGCTGTTGGGCAGTCCACCTCGTCATGCAGCCGCGCTACGGCGCTTGTATTTTGGGGGAACCCGTGGCCACCACGCCATTGTGGTCGGTCATATCGCCCGTTTGGGTGGGCGGCGCGTTGACTCGAAAACGCACGCCTTCCAGTAGCTTGTCCCAAAGGACAATGGCTTCCTCGTCGCTCAGCGATGCCATGTCCGCAGCGACGACCTCTGTTCGCATATTCGCGTGGATCCAAGCTGGGTGCAGCGTAGAACGTTCCCTACTAAAGTATTGGGCACCACTCCCGAGATTAGCTTCCGCCGGGACCTCCATCGCATAGCGCCCAAAGCAAACCTGCTTGGTCTTGGCAAAGAGGGTCTGCAAGCGCGGTGACATCGCTACGGATTCCAACTTTCCGTTCTCCGGCGCGGCATACGATTGGCCGCCCACCATCAGCAGGGCAGTCATGCTGATGATGGCCAAGGCGCGGTGGATCATTGCTCCTCCCATCTTGTAGTGTTTGTGCGATCTGTCATGTCACCGACCGTGATGATGCGGCGGGGGCTCATGTGCTGGCCTCGCCCATCCACGTCCAGACAACCAGCGCTTCGTCGGATGGTGAAAGCCCGAAGCGGATCATCGGCATCCCTTTTTGCCGCAGGATGCCGGACTTGCTGGCCACCCAATCCGCCTGAGGGTGTCCGGGCGGAAGCGAGGCGCGCCAGATGCCGGACAGCGGGGTGGTTTCGCCCGACCGAACCGTGACCGGATCGCCGGTCTGCGTCGGCGGTGCGTTCACGCGGAAACGCACACCATCCAGCAGCCTGTCCCAGAGGGCTACAGCTTCTTCGTCCGTCAGCGATGCCTGATCCGCAGCGCCGATGCGATTGGCCGCCACCTTGGTGTACATCTTGGCGCCGATCACTGCCGGATGCAGCGTCGTTCGCTCCCTGCCAACAGCTTCCCACTCGAAGTCATGTGTGCCATCCGCACGGCGGACCAGCGATTCTTCCCCTTGCCAGACGCCGACCGTGCGCTTGCCCTCGCGCAGGGTCGTCAATTTCGGGTAGCGGCTACCCAGGTACTTCCTTTGCTCGGCAATCGAAGTCAGCAGACCAGGTTCGCCGTCCACGCTGGCCAGCTTGTTGGAGTCCACGGAAAAGCTCACATCGGGCAGGCTGGGCAGCCGAATTCCTGCGCCAAAGATTTCCTGATAGCTGCCGGACGCGTCCGCGACGAAGCCGTGGTCGATGCAGACGCCGGGGGCCGTGGGGATTTCTGCGTTGTCGCGTGCCCGTATGCCACGCACTAAGGGGGCGAGCTTATCGCCACCAGTAAACCACTCGAACAGATTCGAACCAGATGCTACGAAGGTATGCTTCATTTCCACCCCGTAGTCGATCGAGAGCTGGTCTTCAAAATATCGAATTTCCCAGCTTCGCGAAGTCGCCGCCTGACCAAAATAGCTAATCTTGGCAGTTCGATCTTTACTAAGGATCTCGCGACGAAATGACTCCGCTCGTTCTTTCAAGCGCTCCGCTTGTCCGACGTGCGTAATAATCTTGCCGGGAAACTCCCGGAATCCCCACAGCATCTCGGCTTCGACCGGGACTTCCATCACATAGCGGCCAAAGCACACCGGTTTGGTCTTGGCGAAAAGGGTCTGCAGGCGCGGCGACAGCGCAACGGGTTCCGACATCTTGTTCTCCGGATACGCAAACGATTGGCAGCCCGCGAGCAGCAGGCCAGCCAAGACCTTGGTGAAGCCGCGGCGGGTCATTGGCCCCACCATGTCGCAGTGTTGGCAATCTTGATGATCGAATACAGCGCGCTCGCCAGCACCTGGTCATTCTGATAGCTGCCCTGATGCTCGTAGCCAGTTTGCCGGAATAGCGTACCGCGCACGGCTTCGGCGGACGCCTTGGCAGGCACCGTCTGGTCACCTGCGTCAATTGGTGGCTCCAGGCGCAGTGTCAGCGGCTGTCTGCTCTTGGTGCGCACCACGATGCGGCCCTCGGCATCCTCGCTCTCGATGGTCCACGTGAGTGGGTCGCCATGTGGCGCGAGATCGGCCGTCTCCGCCCGCCAGGTCACGCTGCCGTAGGACTTCTGCGAACTGTCCTCGCCGTAGCTGGCATAGGTCGTGGGGTGGTACAGGTCCTTGATGTTCTTGTGGAAAAGCTGCGCGGCGGCAATCCGCTTCTTCGCAAGTGCGTACGGCTCCGCCCCTCTAAGATCCTTATCTGCCGGATTAATCCATTCCGGATTCAACAGCCGCCACCATGCCTGAGGATTGCGCGTGTAGATGTCGTAGACCGGATCGCCCACCGCCATCGGCGGCGCCGGCTTGTCCACGCCCAGCTTCTGATGCAAGTCCAGATCGCTCAGATACGCCTTCAGTGGTGCATCCGATGCAATCGGCAGCGCCATGGCCTGCCGGTAGTCGCCGGTCTGCAGACGCAACCATCCTCGCGGATAGGAGGCGGTCGGCAGCAGCTCCAGCGGCCCCGAGGCATTGGCAAATACCGCCGTCACTTCCTTGCCTGTTCTGCCCATGACATTGCGGGCAATGTTCCCAACCAGATTGTCCTGCACGTCGGACCCTGTGCGCACGCGCTTGTAGGCCGCCCCGGCGCCGAGCGCGGGCTGGACGCTATGGTAGACGCCGAGAATCTTGTCCTGCGCGTTGCCGTAGTCCGGATGCAGCAGGGCGCGGGCCACCAGGCCACCCATCGAGTGCGTGACGACGATCACCTTTTTGCACTGCCGCCCGTTGGCCTTGTACATCCCGATGATTTCGTCGATGCGCCTGGCCAGCTTCTTTGCGGACGTGCCATTGCTTTCCAGCCAGTTGTAGCCCATCGCGTAGACCGGATACCAGCAGTTCGCCACGCGCAGGACATCGGCCTCGGTCAGCGCATCGCCGGCGCCGCCCCAATAGGCGGGGTTGACGCCCAGCACTTCCACCTTCTTGCCCTTCTTCCAGGTCGGCGAGAGTTCCCCGGCCACCAGCATGTCGTTCAGGTGAGCCTCCATCAGCTTGATCACCTCGCCGTAGGTCTCGAACATGACTTCGCTCCAGCCGCGCCAGCGGGCCTTCTGCGCGGCGGTGGCCTCGTGCTTGCCACGCTTGGCCTTCCACTGCTCGGCGGCAGGCGGCAACGGCGCGCTCATCAGCAAGCCGATATCGGGCAGCCCATTGGGGACGTTGGCGTGCCGCTTGTCGGAATTGACCGTTTCCTCGCCGGTCATGTCGAACTTTCCGGCGTCCTCGGTGATCTCGTAACGGTCCACTTCGGTTTCATCGGGATCGAAGTTCATTTGCCGGCGACCCGGAGAGTCGTTGCGGCGGGCAAGCGTGTCCCCAGTGTCATCCGGCCGCCAGGCAATGTTGTCGTCGCGCTTGAGATCTTCCTGCCGCTTCCGGCTCATGCGAAGGTGGCTCCCCATGATGCCCGGCAGGAAGATGACCGGAATCACCTTGTCAGGCGGCACCGGCAGACTGGCGCGGCGCGTGTCGGTCGAAGGTGTGAGTGCAACGACGGCTCCGGCGTGTCCGCCGATCTCTTCGCCGGTTTTCAGATGGATGCGATCAGTGGCCACTTGCGGACTCCAGAATCTGAATCATGATGTTTTCAGCGCCCTGGCTTTGCTGGAACTTGGTCAGCCCATCGGGGCCGGTGAGGCCCTCGATCACGTTGCCGTCGGATTGCCTCAGCCGGAATTTCCGGTTCCTGGCGGGCGAGCCGTCGGGCAGATGCAAGTACACCTCCTGATCGAAATCGCTCTGTGGTAGCGCCAGGGCGCTGGGGTTCATGCCATCCGGGCCATCGACACTGAAATCGGTCGCGTGAATCTGTCTTACCCCGCCCATGCCCTCGACGATCTGCGAGGGAGTCACGCGCATATAGGTCTGCCCGACCTTGAACAGAATGCCCTGGTCGGCCTCGAAAACGATGTCGCCAAGCGCGCGGAAATGAATGTTGCGTTTGGCGGTGCCCTTGATGTCGCCATCCTGCGCTTCGAGCGCAATGTGGTCCGTGGCGGCCACCAGCCGTATGCCGAGGCTGTGCGCGAACAGCGCAATCCGTCGCGCCGCGCTGGCAAAGATGCCGCCGCTGCTGACGATGGATGCATGCTTGCCAGTCGTGACAGCCAGATGCTCGCCGCTGTGCAATTGGGTGGATTTGGCGGTCGTCGCGGCCAATCCTGCTGCCGACGCAAGGACGAGATGAGGCGCGGTCAACTCGCCATTGACCTCGCCCGAACCGCGGATTTCTTCATCTTGGGCCTTGAGCGCCTTGGCGACGTCCTGCTGTTCCTCATCCTGCGCGTGATGGTGCTGCGCGAGCTGGCCCATGGTGTCGTGGGCATGCTGGGCCTGCTGCAGCCGGTCAACCGTCTCGCCCATGTCCTTATGGTGCGCCCTGGCATCGGGTCGGGGCTCGGTGCTGATCAGCAGGCCATCGCCGCCGCGCACGGCACCGTGCCCATCGGTGCGCAATTCGAAGCCGTTGCCCCGATGATCCTGGCGACCCCGGTTGTCCTCGATGCGGCTCAGGTAGCCCAGGCTCAGTTGCGAGCGCTGGTAGTCCGAGGACAGCTGGGACTGGATTTGCCCCTTGGTATCGTCGAACACCAGATGACCGCTGCTGGAGCCGTCATGCTCACGGCTGCGAATGCCGGTCAGCGCATGCTGATGCGGTAGCTGCCACGGCGGCATGTTGAGGCTGTTCGGCACCGCGCCCATCACGATGGGCTTGTCCGGATCACCGCCGTCCAGGAACATCACCAGCACTTCGCTGCCGATGCGCGGGATGCTGACCTGGCCGTACTGCGAACCCGCCCATGGCGTCGCCACGCGTACCCAGCAGGACATCCTGTTGAAGCGGTCCCACGGAAACTGCACGCGCACGCGCCCGAAGCGGTCGGGCCATACGGTATGGCCTTCGGGGCCAACTACCGTCGCGCTTTGCGGGCCAGTGACCACTGGCCACGGGATGCTCAGTGCCGGACGGAAGACCTCATGGGTGGGGTGACACTCGAATTCCACCCGGCAGTGCCACCGCTGGCCTTCACCAGAGGCTTCGGCCACGTCTTCCAGCCTGAGGCTGGTGTTGAGCACCACGTATTCGCGGTTGGCGGCGTGCTGGGGGTGTCCCTTGACGTGCATGGTGCAGCCGGGCACCACGGCACGCAGGTTGCCGGCGCCAAAGCAGCGCAGGCCGCGCGAACGGATCTCCTCCATGCGGATGCGGGCGATCATGTCGCCTTCGTCCCACGGGCGGTTGTCCGTGGCGGGCTGGGCGTGCTCGCTGGGGAAGTCGTACACCTCCTGATGCAGCGCGCCAGTGTTCAGGCCCGTGTCCCGCGGGTCCGAACTGCTGGCGCTCAGGTTGCCGCGTGGCTGGGTGAAGCTGTAGGCATTGGTCGTGTACTTGCCTGCGACCACGGCATCGACAACCGAGAAGGCATCGAGGTGTTCCTGATCGACCCGGGCGCCAGGCGGATGGATTTCCAGCGCCTGATACGCCTCGCTCGGCATGTTGAAGTAACCGCCGACGTGATCGACCAGAACCAGGCGGTGCTTACTCTCCGAGTGTTCGAAGAACCACGATATTCCCCAGTGCTGCATGAGGCGGGCGATGAAGGTGTAATCGCTCTCGTCGCACTGGGTGCGGTAGACCCGCCTGGGGTATTTCGCCACGTCGAGCCTGCGCTCAACCGGAAAGGAGTATGCAGACAGGACCTCTTCGATGATCTCGATGTCGGTGCGGTTCTCGAAGACGCGGCTGTTCCGGTTCTGGGAGGCGATCCACAGCCAGGGACGCAGGGTCAGTCCGTAGACAAAGTGCCGCCCTTCGGCGCGCAGGTAGCGGGCACGATCGACAATGCCGCTGATCTCGCGAGTGCCTGCGCCAATGCGTCCCGCCAACCCCGTACCCATGCCGTCGAGTTCGACATGCACGGTCAGCTCGCGCCCGTTCATCTCGCGCAAGTCGAAGTTGCCTTCCGGGCCGTGGAAGTTGTAGGCCTTGTCCGGCGTCTTCAGTTCGATGTCGTATTCGAACAGGCCGCAGACGCCTTCCTTGCCCTCCAGGCGCACGAAGGTGAAGGGGGATTGCCCGAGAATATCCGGCAAGGCGGGGCCGGAGACCGTGACGGTGCGGGCGGGAAAAGGCAGGTTGTCGCGAATACCCATGCGAGCGGCCTCCTGAGAGAGGATTACCGCAAGGCACCCGTGTTGCGCGCGAAGCACCTTCTGCGGAGCGCAGGCGATGCTATCCGCAAAACGTGCGTTACACGTGTCAAAGATTGCAACGTTTATCGAAAAGCCAGCAAATTAGGACGATTCCTAGCCATCATGCAGCGCATTCCGCTGCCGCCGGCAGACCTGTCTGCCTGGGTACGACACCCGACCGCATGGCGCCAAGGCAGGACAGCCCGCTAAAAGACGTGCTTGACCCCCACCATCGTCCCGAACTGCGACCCACCCGCCCTGGGATTGGACCCCGCCGCCCCGGCACTGACTGACTGGGCAAGCTGCCCACCGTTATCGATGAATCCAGCCGTGGCATAGACCGAAGTCCGCTTGGAAAAGGCATAGGCACCGCGCAGCGCATACAGCATGGCCTTGTTGGCGCTGTCATGGAACTTGAGGTAATAGACCTGCCCGGCCAGCGTGAAGGCCGGCGTGATGTCGTAGGCCATGCCGCCATACCAGAGCTCGCTGCGCGGCGTCGCGCTGCCTTCGTTGTCGCGGCGGATCACGCCCACGCCCAGCTTGGCGCGCGACAGCAGTACATAGCCGCTCAGCGACAGGCGGTCGTCGGTCAGCGACTTGTTGCCAAGCCCGCCGAATGCGCCGGGCCCGCCGCGCAGCGAGTCATAGGCAGCGGTGACGCCCCAGCCCTTGTGCTCATACCGGATCAGCGCCGACCATTCCCGGCAGGCAGACTTGCTGGCAGGGTTCTCACCCGCGCAATTGGTGCCGGCCGGGCTGGGGCCGGCGTTGATCGCATCGCGCCCGAAGCTGTAGGTGGCACCGACGGTCAGCCCGCCGAAGGTGCCCTTGTAAGCCACCGCATTGTCGGCACGCGTATTCGGCAGGTAGCTGTCGAGCGACGCCGCGCCGTACACGTTGGGGCCGAGGATGTCCGAGTCCAGGTTGGCCCAGAACAGCATGGTGTACTGCCGCCCCAGCGACAGCTGGCCCCACTTGCCACTCAGCCCCACCAGCGCCTGCCGCCCGAACAGCCGTCCGCCCTGGTTGGCACCGCCGGTATCGGGGGCGAAGCCGGACTCCAGCACGAACACGCTCTTGAGCCCGCCGCCCAGGTCCTCGGTGCCGCGCAGGCCCCAGCGCGACGGCACGGTGCCGGTGAGGGTCGGCATGCGCACCAGGCTGTCGCCGCCCGCGCCGACCTTGTTCACGTATTCCACGCCGGTATCGATCACGCCGTACATCGTCACGGACTGCGCCGCGGCCAGCGTCGGGCTAAGCGCAAGCAGCGCGGCCCCCATGGTTCCGATCTTCATTTGCTGTCTCCTCCGTGGGTCTTTCTTGTCGTTGTGGTGGTACGCGGCCGCCGCCCTATGCAGCCGTGGTGTTGTAGCGCTGATGGATGTTGTTGAGGCTCCGGTAGGCACCGGCAAACTCCCGCAGCTCCAGCGACAAGGCCAGGTAGCGGCGCCGGTATGGCTCGGCGAAATGCGCGGTCAAGGTATCGAACAAGGCGCTGACGGTACGGTCGAGCACGTCCTGCGAGCGCCCCCGCGCGACGGCCAGCGTCACGTGCACGAAGGCATCGTCGCTGCTGCCGTCGGCCATGCGGTAGGACTCCAGGCATAGCGCGCGCGCACGGATGCCGCTCACCGGAAACGCGCCGTCCTGCGCGATCAGGACCGCGCTCAGTCCGGCCAGCAAGGCATCGATGCGCACGACCGGCGCGAGGTTGTGGGTGTATTCGACGATCAGGTGCGGCATGGCGTATTCCCTCCTGTGCGCTTGCGGCGCCGATGGCTAGCGCGCCTTGCGCGCGGCAAAGCCGCCGTCGGCATGGACCACCTTGCCGTCGACCATCGTCAGCACCGAACGGATGCGGTGGATGTCTTCAACGGGGACGGTCAGGTAGGGCTTGTCGAGCACCGCCAGGTCGGCCAGCTTGCCGGCCTCCAGCGTGCCGCGCGAGGCCTCGTCGAATGAAATCCACGCGGCATTGGCGGTGTACAGCCGCAGCGCCTCCAGCCGCGACAGCCGGAAGTCCTCCTTGCGCCTGACTTCCTTGCCGATCGAATAGCCGCCGACGTGGAACTCCAGCGCGCGCCAGACGCCGGGGATGCCGATGCGCGTGGCATCCGTGCCGCCCGCCACCTTCAGCCCGTGCTGCAGGGCCAGGCGCACGGGCGGCGCGGCCTCGGCCACATGGTGGTCGTTGGCGTGGCCGATGGCGCCGGCCTCGAAGTACGGCCCCATCTGCACCGTGTAGGAAAGCCCAAGCGCCTTCATGCGCCGGAACGTCTCCGGCTTGCCGGTATTCAGGTGGGCCATGGCCCAGCGCAGCTTGCCCAGGTCATGGCGCTTGCCCACTTCCTCGAAGACATCGAGGATCGCGCTGGCGGCATCGTCGGTATAGGCATGGATCTCGACCGGATAGCCGCGGCTGGCGGCGAACGTTGCCACCTTGAGCAGTTCCTCGCGGTCCTTCGCCGACGGCTGGAAGCCAGGTCCCATCTTCACGCCGTCGTCCATGCCGAACACCAGCATCTCGCCCGGGCCGAGGAAGCGCAGCTTGCCGTCGCCCAGGCGCGGCGGCAGGTAGGCCAGCGTATTGCGGAACCATTCGGCCTCGTTGCCAGCGACCATGGTCGGGATGCGGTAGCCGACCCGCAGCGACAGGCTGTCCTCGCGCCACAACGCGTACAGCGGATCGTAGGCGGGGCCCGGTCCCGCGGTGGGATCGATCAGCGCGGTGACTCCCAGGCTGTTGAGGCGGCTGAAAAAGGACTGCAGGCTGGCCTTGGCGTCGACCTGGCTCTGCGCCAGGATGCGGCCGAACAGCGCCGACAGCGGCCGGATCGCGCCGAAGATCCGGCCGGTGGGGCGCCCTTCGCTGTCGCGCTCCACGCGGATGCCCGGCGGCAGCGCATCCGGCTGGTCGAGCTTGAGCGCTTCGATCGCCCTGGCGTTGACCAGTGCATAGTCGTACAGGTACTGCACATAGGCCGGATTGTCAGGCAGCAGCGCGGTTAGCTCGGCAGGGGTCGGCGCGCGCTTCTCGGTGAACTGGTCGGGGTGCCAGGAACCTGTCACGGCCACCCATTTGCCGGGGCCACGCGACAGCGCGGTCTTGCGCAGCAGCTCCAGCCCCGCGGCCAGGCTGGTGGTCTCGCCTTCATACCAGTAGGTCTCGAAGGCATAGCTCTGGCCGCCGCGAATGGCGTGGATATGGGTGTCGATCAGGCCGGGGATGACCGTGCGCCCGCCCAGGTCGATCACCTCCGTGCGCGGGCCGGCCAGGCGCCGGATGTCCCGGCTGGTCCCCACTGCGGCAATGCGGTCGCCGCGGATGGCCAGGGCCTGCGCCACTGTGTCCGTGGCGTTCATGGTGAGTACCGTGCCATTGACCAGGATCCGGTCGGCATACGCGCCGGCTTGCGCCTGCGCTCCCGAAGCCGCCACCAGGCAGCCGACGGCCATGGCATGCGCCAGGGCCCGTGCAATGCAACGCATATCGATGTTCCCTTCGTGCAGGAGAGGTGGCGCCCGGCCCCCCGGGCGCCGTGGCGGCGTTACTGGCCCGGCTGTGCGCCCGAGCGCTTGACGATGGGCTCGAGCTTGGCGATGTCGGCGGCAATCAGCTTGTCGAAGGCAGCCGGCGTCGAGGGCTTGGCCTCGGCGCCTTGCGCAATCAGCTTCTCCTTGGTCGCCGGCGCGCTGAGCGCTTGCTGCATCGCCGTGTTCAGGCGGGCGACGACATCCTTGGGCGTGCCCGCGGGCGCCAGCACGCCGAACCAGGCATCGAAGACATAGCCCGGCACGCCCGCTTCGGCGATGGTGGGCACGTCCGGCAGCGACGGCACCCGCGCCGCCGTGGCCACGCCCAGGATGCGCAGCTTGCCGTCCTTGACAAACTGCAGCGCAGTGATGGACGGCGCGAAGAACATGTCGACGCGCCCGCTCATCACATCGGTGATCGCCGCCGGCGCGCCCTTGTACGGGATATGCCGGGTCTGCACGCCCGCGGTCACGTTGAACAGCTCGCCGCTCAGGTGCGAAGAGCTGCCGCTGCCCGCCGAGCTGTAGGTGACGGAATCGGGCCTGGCGCGCGCAGCCGCCAGCAGGTCCTTGAGCGTGCGGTAGGGGCTGGAGGCGCTGACCACCAGCAGGTAGGGCATGGTCGCCACCGTGGAGATGCCCTTCAGGTCGCGGGTGGTGTCGTACGGCAGCTTGGGATAGAGCGTGGGATTGACCGCATGCCCGGCGGAGGTCAGCAGCAGCGTGTAGCCGTCCGCGGGCGCCTTGGCCACCACCGCGGTGCCGATGGTCCCACCCGCGCCGGGGCGGTTGTCCACCACGATCTGCATGTTCGAGCTGGTGCCGATCTCGGCGCTGACGATGCGTGCGAGCAGGTCGGTGGCGCTGCCGGCAGCAAACGGCACGATCATGCGGATCGGCTTGTCGGGATACGCTTCGGCTTGCGCCGCGCCGTGCAGCAGCGGCAGGCAGAGCGCCGTGGCAAGCGCCGCGCGCAGGATGTTCTGGAATTTCATTGGGGTACTCCTGGAATCGTGGGGGATGGCCTGGCGTGCGCCGTGCTCAGAAGACGTGGCGCATGCCCAGCGCAACGGTCTGCGGATCGGCGCCGGCGGAAATGCCCAGCTCATTGATCGCAAAGTCGTAGGTGGCATTCTTCTTGTTGAAGATGCGGCTGTAGAAGCCAAACACCGAGGTGCGCTTGGACAGCGGGTACTCATAGCCCAGGGTGGCCTGGACCGCGCCGGTATCCGCTCCGCTGCGGAAGAAGCCGACAGTCTCGGTGGCGTTGCCACGGCCGTTGCCGGCCACGCCGACGCCGGCGCGCAGGCTGCCCGTCCATAGCTTCTGCACCACAGACGCGTAGTAGGCATCGCGCTTCAGGTCGCCGGTGGCGGTGCGGTAGTGCAGCCGCTCATAGATGGCCGAGACCTTGGTGGTCGGGAACTGGTACGACAGCCCGATCTTCATACCTTCGTCGTCGCGTCCCGCGGTCTGGTAGTTGTTGTGGCGCTCATAGGCCAACACGACATTGAGCGGGCCGTTGTCATAGGCCCCCGCGAACGACCACAGGCTCGGGTTGCGCGGCACCGTAATGCGCTCTTCGTTGATACCCCAGGTCACGCCGCCGCTGAAGCCGTTCCACTTCGGGCTGCGGTAATGGGCACTGTTCTTCTGGCGGCGATCGAAGGAGCTGGTGTCCTGGACATTGTCGGAGGTCGGGGTCGAGCCATTGCCGATCAGCGCCATGTAGCCGGCCGTGGTCGGATAGAACGGATCGTAGGACGAGGTGGCTTCCAGGTAGGGCGTGGTCCAGTTGCCCATGAAAAAGCTGCCAGCTGAGCCGGCCAATCCAATGCGGGTGTTGCGGCTGGCCAGTTGTCCGCTGCCCGTATCCAATGAGATATTGCTCTCGATCTGCCAGATCGCCTTGAGGCTGCCATACAGCGATTCCTCGCCGCGCATGCCGAAGACCGAGCGGTTGTTGGTCAGCCGGCCGGTGCCGCCCAGCTTGGTGCCGTCGGAAGCCGTCGACGCATCGGAATACTCCATCGATGCATTCAGCCGGCCATAGAGCGTGACATTGCTCTGTGCGAAGGCGCTGGTGCAGCAGGCCGCAAGCGCCGCAAAGGCGGCACCCGCAAGGGGGTTCTTCATATTGTCTCCAGTGTCTTGCGCCTGTCCGAACCGATACGGGGATGCCTGCCCCGCCCTGTGCACGAAACCGCGGGCAACAACGACCCCTGCCCCATTTACGGCATCAGCATCTGGTGGATTCTTGGTGGCGCTCTTTTAGTGCGGCGGATTTACGCGACCATTCAGCGTGAGGTGATTCTAGAAATGGTGAATCACAGCGTCCATTCGCATTTTCTTTTCGTCACCATACCGATTTGTTATTGGAATACCGGGCCCGCGCCACGCCTTGCCAGTGCCGCAAAAGCCGACGCTGTCGGGCTTGAGCATAGGTACTTGGGGACGTGCCTGGTAGCGGGTGTGGCTGTACCACTGCGTTCCAGGCATAGGACGCCGGAAGCCGTGCGCTATGCCGCGCACTCCCGGGCACGGCCGCAGGCACCTATGACCACTCGTCGCGCTCAATAGCTTGTGGATGTGTCGCATGGCACCCGCCGCATCAGAACGTATAGCCGAGCGCCAGGTAGAGAAAGCGCGTGTTGTGTCCGCCAACGGCCTTCAGCGTGCGGCTCTCATCCACATACACGGCGCCGCCATTGACCAGCACATGCCGGCTCGCCTGCCATGCAACATCCACAGAGAGCTGGCTGCTGCTGTACTGGCCGGAGCGGCCCGCGGTGCCGGGAACCGGGATGCCCGCCGAGGTGTAGACCGCGTCGTGCGTGGTTGCCCGCCAGATGAAGTCACAGGCGAAGGTCAGCTTGATGCCGGCCGCGGGAACCAGCGTCAGCGACGGCTGGATATCCAGCACGTTGGAGGCGCCGATCAGGCCGGCTTGATTGAAGTAGGCCTCTTGCGTTACTGGCCTGCCTTTACGGTCGTGTAGCTCGTGATCAGATTTCGATAATCAGGGATGTGATTCGAAAATAGCGTTCCAAGTCCCTCGATATCATTCCTCCAGTCGCGGTGCAGTTCGCAGGCGATACCAAACCACGTCATCAACTGCGCCCCAGCCTCTGCCATCCTGTTCCACGCCGAGTGGCGCGTTACTTCATTGAACGTACCCGATGCATCCGTGGCGACGAACACATCATAGCCTTCGGCCATCGCGGAAAGCGCTGGAAAGGCAACGCAGACCTCAGTGACCACGCCGGCAATTATCAACTGCTTCCTTCCCGTGGCCTTCACTGCTTTGACAAAGTCCTCGTTGTCCCACGCATTGATTTGTCCTGGCCGAGGAATGAAAGGTGCATCGGGAAAAATCTGCTTCAACTCCGGGACCAGAGGGCCATTTGGTCCATCCTCGAAACTGGTGGTCAGAACGGTGGGGAGCTTGAAATACTTGGCAAGGTCTGCAACGGCCAGAACATTGTTCTTGAACTTGTCTGGCTCGATATCGCGAACGAGGGAGAGAAGACCGGCCTGATGATCGACCAAGAGAACGGCTGCATCATTCTTGTCCAACCGCTTGTAGGGCTTGCTCATGGCAATCTCCTTTGTAGCAGGATTGAGCCAAATTCGGCACTTTCTGTGGGTGACGGCGACTCACCGCCGACTCCTATTCTTGTCGATCGAACCAGAATTTGAAAGCCGGGGCGGCCGTGGATCTTTCCTCCGACTAACGGGGTATGATCATTTGTCCGTAGAGACGGCATGAACGGTCGTTGAATCGACACCCAGTCGATGGCGGAGATGGGTCGCAAACGGAAGTCTGTAGTTGCGGCAGGCCAGCGTTACATGCTCGCCCTTTCCGCCTCAGTCAGGCCAATCCTGACTTGCGAGTTTTCGAGCTTGGCGTCGGTCACCCCATCAATGCCTCGTTGGTCATGAGCACGATTTTGCCGGCCACGCCTTTCTCACCGAGCAACTCGTGCGCAAGTTTTGCCTCGCTAAGAGAGAATTTCCGAGCAATCAGCGGCTTGATTCTCTCTTGTTGAAGTAGGTCCAGCAGAACAGTCAAGTCCTGCCGGAACAATGCCGGTTTCATCCGCTTGAGCCATTGAATGCTGTAGGGGACCACCCGCTTCCGGCCCGGGAGGAGCCAGCCTCCAACAATGCACACACCGAAAATCGCAAGTCGCTGGAAGCGGTTACGACGCCCCGAGCGACCTGATGCCAGGCGTCCCCCACGTAGCGAGGCAGTAAGGCCATAGGCTACGACTTTCCCGCGGGGATGGAGAGCGTCGCGGGAACGCCAGATGTTGCTGCCGCCGATCCCGTCGAAGACGACGTCTACGCCGTCACCCGTCAGGCGGCGTATCTCTTCCACGAAATCAAGCCTTTGATAGTCAATGGGTATGCCGCCCAGGCCAGAAACCGCCATCGCATCTTGCGATGAACAGGTCCCGTACATTTGCAGCCCGGCGAGGCGCCCAAGCTGCAATAGTGCCGAGCCAACTCCGCCCGCCGCACCGTGAATCAAGACCTGCTGACCCGGCTCGACTTTGGCGCAGCGATGCAACATCTGGTACGCAGTAACGTAGTTCAGTACGAGGCTGACAGCCTCGGCCACGTCCACTCCCGGAGGCACGGGAACCAGTTCGCGCTGAGCCAGACAGACGAACTCGGCGTATGCGCCGCTGATCGGCAAGGCTGCAATGATCTGACCGGGTTCAACCCCGGAGACCCCACTGCCTAGTTTGTCCACCATGCCGACCAGATCCCAACCGGGCGTAAAAGGCAGCGGGGGCGTTTCGGGGTGAAAGCCCTCGCGCATCATTATGTCCGGTTGGCCCACACCTGCTGCCAGCACCCTCACCCGCACTTCGCCGACCTTGGGTTCGGGGCATTCCTCCTCCACTACGTGAAGCGCATCGGGCCCGCCGTAGTTGGTGACTATGATGCGCCTGTGTTTCATAGCGTTGGAGAGTATCCGTCTCGTACCACAACAACGTCGCAGATCGTCGACACTAGCGACAAAGCCTTGAGACTAGCGGCTCGTATGTACGCAGCCTCTGCATTAAAACTAGGTGCTATCTCGCCAGCGCGGTTGACCTAAGTCAACGGGGTTGGCCTTGACGATTCAGCCTACAGAATGCATTCCATCCGACGCACCAAAGAGCATCACTGATCTATCGACGGACCAAGAATCTGCGTGCCGTTCAATTGTTTGTCGGCCATACCACTTGAGAGCACAGCGCGCTATCTTGGAGTGAGGTGCGTGGCCGGATAGCGGTCGCTTGCCGGCCTAGTAACTGCCAGTTTCTGCCATTCAACAGGTGGCACCCAACGGCGGAAGCTCCTTCTAATGTGGCCACTCGCGCGACCGCCCTGAGTTCGTCCCCAAAGCGTACGCCGCCAATACCGTTGAGGCGGGCGACTTGCGTGGACAAGCAAGAATTCAGGGCAAGCCAGGCCAATTCTGTCCTAATGGGTTTTTCAAAACGGTGCGAAGCGCCGTTCCCGACCTTGAAACGGTCGGTGATCCGCAGCAATTGGAACGCGGTCGAAGCGGGGACATCCAGGACTCGCTTTCTCTTGATCCGGCGCAAAGCAGCCACGGCCCTTCATGACTATTCACTATCCAAGTGCCAACCTTTCGGGGGAGCCGGCCATGTACCCGATTGTCGAAACGCGTCTTGGCAAGGTGCGAGGCCTCCGCTGCGATGGCGTGTACGCGTTCAAGGGCATCCCATATGCTGGCCCACCGTTCGGCATGAACAGGCTGCGGCCGCCGCAATCCGCAGCACCCTGGCGTGGCGTGCGGGATGCGCTCTCGTTTGGGCCGAAATCGCCACAGATTGCGTACCCGCCCGGCATCGCGGAGGCACTCGGAGAACTCGTTGGCGGCGGCGAGGATTGCCTCGGCGACGGTCTCGCCAATCTCGGACTACTTGACCAGATCGCCGCGCTCGAGTGGGTGCAGCAGAACATTGATGCATTTGGCGGGGACCCAGGTCAGGTCACTATTTTTGGGCAGTCGGCCGGCGGGATGAGCGTCGCAACCCTCCTTACCGTGCCACGCGCGCAAGGGTTGTTTCGGCGGGCAATCGTGGAAAGCGGAAACACACCCCATGTCACTTCGGCCAACACGGCGAAACGCATTGGCCACAGGCTGGCGGCGCTCCTGAAGGTCGATCCCACCAGGGAGGCGATTGCCTCAACCACGCCCGCGCAGGTTCTGCAGGCACAGGCGCAATTGCGCGAGGAACTGACTGCCGATCCGGACCCGGCTTTCTGGGGGGAGGTTGCGCTTAGCAGCCTCCCGTGGGCGCCTACGGTCGATGGAGCAATTCTTCCTGCCCCCCCAATCGACGCCATTCGCGCGGGAGTGGCCGCGAACACAGCACTGTTGGTCGGTTCGAATACCGAGGAGACCCGGCTCTTCCTGGTCCCCAGCGGAGCCATAGATCGCATTACCGAGGCCTCCGTCCTGGCGCTGGTGGCCGCGTACGGCCTGTCGGCCGGAGGCCTGAGCGGCTACCGCGCAGCACATCCCACGGCCACCGCTGGTGAGCTGTTCTCGGAAATCCAGACGGATTGGTACTGGCGCATCCCTGCCGTTCGACTCGCAGACGCCCACGCGGCGAATGCCCGGATTTCGACGTACATGTATGAGTTCGCCTGGCGTTCGCCTCAGTTGGGAGGTCGTCTGGGCGCGGCGCATGGGGTGGAGATACCATTCATCTTCGATACTTTGGGCCCCGGAGCAGAGGCGCTGGTCGGCCCAACACCGCCACAGTCGCTCGCCGACGCGATGCACCGGGCCTGGGTTGCGTTCGCCGTCAACGGCGATTGCGGCTGGCCCACCTACGATCCGGTCCACAGGTCAACGATGCGCTTCGACACGCCGTCTGCCGTGGTAGACGACCCGTTGGCCGTGAGGCTTGCCCTCTGGCACGGCGTGCCTTAGTGCGTCGTACCGCTGGCCTTCCGAACAGCTCCGCCCGCAACATGTCCAAGCGCATCGTGATCATCCAGGGGCATCCAGACCCATCGGGCCAGCGCTTGCTGCATGCGCTGGCGGACGCCTACGCTCAAGGCGCGACCACGGCAGGACACGGCGTACGGCGCATCGAGGTGGCGAAGCTCGACTTCCCGCTGCTTCGCACGCAGGCTGAGTTCGAGACTGGCACACTGCCTCCTGCATTGGAGCAGCCAAGGGAGGACATGCGCTGGGCGGAGCATTGGGTTTTCCTGTTTCCGCTATGGCACGGAACCATGCCGGCGCTATTCAAGGGTTTTCTCGAACACATCTTTCGGCCCGGATTTGCCATGGATTACAAGGAGAAAGGGTTCCCCAGACGACTGCTCGCCGGCCGCTCGGCACGCATCATCGTGACCATGGGAATGCCGGCGCTGCTGTATCGCTGGTACTTTGGCGCATACGGAGTCCGCGGCTTCGAGCGCAGTATGCTGAGTTTCGCCGGGATCAAGCCGATCCGCGAGAACCTGTATGGGCTTACCTTTGCCAACGAGAGGACACGTACCCGGTGGCTGGAAAACATGCGTGCACATGGTGCGCACGGGAACTGACCGGAACTCGGCAGACACATGCGCGCTCCTGGGCGGTTGCCGTCGTTGTGGTGGCTCCCTGCCACCGTCCGTTCATCGGCCAAACCGGCCCTTCGCCTTCGGGAGTCTGAATGGCTCAGAAGGGTCGGTGGCCTAAACCGCTCGCGCGGTAACCCTCCGGCCATCAAGAGACGGTCGCCGACCGAAGCCTAAGGGCTGTTGTGCGGCCATCACGGTCACTGATAACCCACGGCTGAGATGCCGAGTATGGCGGCTTCGCGAAGCGATGGGCGAGGACTCGCCGCTTAGGGAGGATTTGTTGATTGTGACGAACTTCTACCGACTGATGCCGTCAACGACTGATGCTAGCCCCCTTTGGAGCAGGGACCAGTCCATACCGATGACGACCGCGCGGTAGCCGCGTGCGATCATGGCATTTGCCAGGTCGGTAGTCGGCGCGACGCCGCCGAGCAAAACCCGGCTCTTTAGAATTGGGGTCTCAAGTTGTGCGATTACCGCTTGCACCTCGGGGAGATCCGTCCGGCCCCGGTATCCCATGCTGGTGGCAAGGTCCCCGGGACCGATGAAAACAAGGTCAAGTCCGGGCGTTGCGACAATGTCTTCAATATTGCCAATGGCATCGACGTGTTCAATCGTGCCAATGGCAAGCACCTCGCCATCTGCGCAATCCAGATATTCGCGCATGGTTAGACCCCATCGCGGCGGGGCATAGAACGGGCCCCAGAAGCGATCTCCTTCGGGCGGGTAGCGGACAGCCCGCACTGCCGCCTCTGCAGCGGCCCGGGTCGTCGTCATCGGAAAGCAGACTCCCAAAGCGCCGAGGTCAAGAGGGACCTTGGCCTGCCACGCATTGGTTGATGCAACCCGGACCAGCGGCACGAGCGGGGTGCCGGAAGTCGCGCAAATCATCGCGTGAGCAGTGCCGGCATCGATTGCGCCGTGCTCCATGTCGATGAGGACCCAATCGAGACCGGCATGAGCCATGATCTGGATGGTCTGAACCGAAGGTATGGTCGCGATGGCGCCAAGCGTTGCTTGGCCATTTCGCCACATCGATTTCAGCCGGTTGATTCCTTTGGCGGCAGGGACGGTAGTTGTCATGATGGCTCCTGGGCACGGGCGCCATCGTAGTCTATGCATCTCGTGCCGGCCTTGCCAAGGAGACCTGTTGGGTCAAAAGCTGATATAGAGGAAAGCTGCAGTTTCCGCGAAAGGGTGGCGTCGGATATGGGCCCGCAGATTCTGCCGTTCAGCGCGTTGCCTCGAACGCCTCTTTGGGGTCGCCTTCTGTCCTATGTGGATCGGTGCAGGACGAGCACTCGGCTGTGTTCAGCGTCGGGCCGTAGTCGGCCAATTTGAGTCAGTCATCCCAACATTTTGGGTGACCGCGTCGGCCGATTCACGGCCCTTCGCGAATTACCAAGCTTCGGCCGGTGTCGGGCCATGATGTGACATTCGTCCACGCCAGCGCGTCGAACGTCCAAGCGTCGCTTCTCGCTTCCAGGCGGCCGTAGTGGGTGCGGCGAGTCAACCCGGTTCCTGAACCGGCACGCCCGTCAACTGTTGAGTCGCACGCCCGCTACAGACCACCCACAGTCGGCAGGAATGATGGCGCCGGTAACATAGGCTGCAGCCTCGAAGGCCGGAAACAAGCGTTTGCCTGATAAAGATAGTGAACCTCGGACGAGACAGTATGGCGCGAGTCATGTCATGCCGTGCCCTCAACACACGCGCAGGCCGGTCGCAGCCCGCCTACAGCACCGTACCCCCCGGCGCCGGCGGCACCGCAGCCGCCTGCCACCCCCCGCCCAAGGCCTTGAATGCCGCGATGGCCGCGCGGGCTGACTGCGCTTCGGCCTGCGCCTTCGCATCGGATGTCTTCAGCAGGTTCTCGTCGGCGAGCAGCACCTCGATCAGGCGGACAACGCCCTTCTCGTAGGCCGCGAACGACGAATTCCGCGCCTGCCGGAGCGCCTGTTCCCCACGTTCAAGGGCATTGGTCTGTTCCTCGCGCTTGACCAGCGCCGTGAAGGCATTCTCGACATCCTCCGACGCATGCAGCACGGCCAGTCGATAGCCCGCCAGCGCCTCGGCCTCCTGCCCCTTCGCTTGGTCGATCTGCGCCCCGATGCGCCCGAAGTCGAACAGTCGCCAGCGCAGCCCGGCCACGCCGGCAGCCTGGTTGGCACTGGCCGAGAACAGGTTGCCGCTGGCCACGGTCGTCGCGCTGCCCAGCAGCCCGCTGAGCGAGACCTTCGGGTAGTACTCGGCGATGGCCGCGCCGATGCGGGCATTCGACGCCGCCAGCCGGCGTTCCGCCACGATCAGGTCGGGGCGCCGCCGCAGCAAGTCGGCGGGCGTGCCGGTGGCTTCGATCCGCGGCGCGGCCGGGATCACCTTGATGTCGGCGAGTTCGGCGCGGTAGGTGCCCGGCTGGCTGCCGAGCAGCACGTCCATCGCGTTCAGCGCGGCGTCGAGTCCGGCTTCGAGTTCCGGAATGGTGGCCTCCACCTGCGCGAGGGCACCTTCCGCCTGCTGCACCTCCAGCGCGGCGGCCAGTCCCTTGGCGTAGAGCAGCCTGACGGTCGAGACCAGCTTCTGCTGCGTATCCACCTGCTGCCGCGCGATCGACAGCCGGGCCTGCAGGCCACGGATGGTCACGTAGGTGTCGGCGGCCTGTGCCGCCACCTCCACGCGGGTGGCAGCCAGCCCGGCCTCCGACGCCTGATACTCCGCCTGCGACGCCTCGCGCTCCCGCCGCAGGCCGCCGAAGATGTCGATCTCCCAACTTGCGGTGAGGTCGGCCTCGTACAGGCTGCCATGCCGGTCGAAGTTTGGCGTTGCATTCAGCACCCGGCCCAGCGGCGTCTCCAGGGACTGGTACTGCTTCGCGGCCTGGGCGCTGACGGCGCCCGAGGGCAGTAGCGCGGCCGTGGCGAAGCGCAGTCCGGCCCCGGCCTGCGTGACCCGGGCGGAGGCGACCGCCAGGTTGAGGTTCTGGTCGAGCGCCAGCCGCACGAAGCGCGTCAGTTGGGGGTCGCCAAACCCTTCCCACCAGACTTCGAGATCCGCCCGGGTGGCGGCCCGGCGCTGCTCCACGTCGCGTTGCCCGAGGAAGCGGTCGGCGGTGGGCACCTCGGGCTTGCGGTAGTCGGGGCCGACGGCACAGCCGGCGAGCGCCGCCAGAGCAGTCACGGCGGCAACGAGGCCGGACAGGTGAGTGAGCGATCGGGAACGGGAAGGGAGGCGTCGGGAATGCATGGGCTGCCGGAATAACATGGTCGAACTTTTTTCGTGACTTGTGACCATAATACAAACTGGTCACTCTTTGTCAATGACGATTCAACGTGTAAGCTCACGACATGACCGATACCCAACCCACCACTCCCCAGCCGCGCGGTCCCGTGGACCACGGCGTGCGCAACCAAATCGTGGAGGCGGCCACCGAGCACTTCAGCCTCTACGGATATGAAAAGACCACGGTGTCCGACCTGGCCAAGGCCATCGGATTCTCGAAGGCCTACGTCTACAAGTTCTTCGACTCTAAGCAGGCAATCGGCGAGGTCATCTGCTGCAACTGCCTCAACCAGATGCGGCAGGCCGTGGACGAGGCGGTGGCCGGCGCCGACTCGGCCTCCGAGCGGCTGCGACGCCTCTTCGGCACGCTGGCGGAGGCTGGCAGCCGGCTTTTCTTCCAGGACCGCAAGCTGTACGCCATTGCCGTGGTGGCCTGCGAGGAACAGTGGGCTTCGGCCCGCGCCTACGATGCCCATATGCAGCAACTGATCCTGCAGATCGTGCGCGAGGGGCGCGAGTCGGGTGAGTTCGAGCGCAAGACGCCGCTCGACGAAACGGCTCACGCCATCTACCTCGTGATGAAGCCCTACCTCGACCCGCTACAGCTCCAGCACAACCTTGACTTCGTCGAAGTGGCGCCGGCGCAGCTCAGCAGCCTGATCCTGCGCAGCCTGGCACCCTGATCCCTCCGAGTGTGCGCAGGTCCTCGGGCGCGAAAATGAGGGTGACCATTGACTAAGTTAGTCACTGTTACTACAGTGAAGGCCATCTGTATGGAGGGCCCTCATGCTTCAGCGCCGATTTTCCGCATCCACCGTCACCCACGCCGCCACCAGTGCTCCTGCCTTCGCGGCCATGTGCCTCCTACCGCTCGCACTTGCGGCATGTAGCGGCAAGCCACAGCCCGATCCCCGCGTGCAAGCGCCACTGGTGAGGGTGGAAAATGTGCAGGACGCGTCAGCCGCCCGGCGCGCCTTCACCGGCATCGTCGCCGCACGGGTGCAGAGCGACCTGGGCTTCCGCGTGTCGGGCAAGGTGCTGGAGCGCCTGGTCGACACTGGCCAATCCGTGAAGCGCGGCCAGCCGCTAATGCGGCTCGACCCCGTCGACCTGAAGCTGGCAGCACGCGCGCGGCAGGAAGCCGTGGCCGCCGCCAAGGCGCGCGCCACGCAACTGGCGGCTGACGAGGAGCGCTACCGCGACCTCGTGGCGGCCGGGGCGGTATCGGCATCTGCCTATGACCAGATCAAGGCCTCCGCCGATTCGGCGCGGGCGCAGCTCAGGGCGGAAGAGGCACAGGCCGACGTGGCGCGCAACGCGTCCGACTACGCCGTGCTACTGGCCGATGCCGACGGCGTCGTGGTCGAGACCCTCGCCGAACCCGGGCAGGTCGTGAATGCCGGCCAGGTGGTGGCGCGGCTGGCCCGCGCCGGACAACGCGAGGCCATCATCCACCTGCCCGAAACCCTGCGCCCGCCGGTAGGCTCCACAGCCCGCGCGACACTCTACGGCAAGGACGGCATGGCAGTCACCGCGACCCTGCGGCAACTTTCCGACGCCGCCGACCGCCAGACCCGCACCTATGAGGCGCGCTACGTGCTTGGCGGCGCACTGACCGATGCGCCGCTCGGCGCCACCGTCACGCTGCAGGTGGCCGATCCACAGGAAGCGTCGCAATCCGGCCTGCAGGTTCCCATCGGCGCGCTCCACGATCCGGGCAAGGGCCCCGGCGTCTGGGTGCTCACCGGCACCCCGGCGCACGTGACGTGGCGGCCGGTCACCGTGCGCGCCATCAGCGACGATGCCGCGAGGGTCGAGGGCCAGATCCAGCCCGGCGACCGCGTGGTGGCGCTGGGGGCGCACCTGCTGAACGAAGGGCAGCAGGTCAGGTTGGCGTCGGAGGTGAAGGTGGCCGAAGCCGCCACCGACGGTAAAGGCCGCAACCCCGTCAACGGCGTGCGGGAGCAGCAATGAGTGGCTTCAATCTCTCGGCACTCGCCGTGCGCGAGCGTGCCGTCACCCTCTTCCTGATCATCCTCATCTCGGTCGCCGGCTTCGTCGCCTTCTTCCAACTCGGCCGCGCGGAGGACCCGCCATTCACCGTCAAGTCGATGATCTTCATCACGGCATGGCCCGGCGCGACGGCGCAGGAAATGCAGGACCAGGTCGCTGAAAAGCTGGAAAAGCGCATGCAGGAACTGCGCTACTACGACCGCACGGAAACCTACACGCGGCCCGGACTGGCGTTCACCACCGTCACGCTGCTCGACAGCACGCCGCCAAAGGAAGTCCCCGAGGAGTTCTACCAGGCCCGCAAGAAGCTCGGCGACGAGGCGCGTTCCCTGCCGGCCGGCGTCATCGGCCCGCTCATCAACGACGAATACTCCGACGTGACCTTCGGCCTCTTCGCGCTGAAGGCCAGGGGCGAGCCGCAGCGGCTGCTGGTACGCGAGGCGGAGACCATCCGCCAGCGCCTCCTGCATGTGGCCGGCGTGAAGAAGGTCAACATCATCGGCGAGCAGGCGGAGCGCATCTACTTGTCGTTCTCGCACGACCGGCTGGCCACGCTCGGCGTGACGCCGCAGGACATCTTCGCCGCGCTCAACAGCCAGAATGTGCTCACCCCCGCGGGTTCCATCGACACTGACGGGCCGCAGGTCTTCGTGCGGCTCGACGGCGCGTTCGACAAGCTGCAACGCATCCGCGACACCCCCGTGGTGGCACACGGCCGCACGCTGAAGCTGTCTGACATCGCCACCGTCGAACGCGGCTACCAGGACCCGGCCACCTTCGTCGTGCGCAACAAGGGCGAGCCGGCGCTGCTGCTCGGCATCGTGATGCGCGACGGTTGGAACGGCCTCGACCTCGGCAAGTCGCTCGAAGCGGAAGTAGCGAAGGTCAACGCCGAGCTGCCGCTGGGCATGGAACTGAGCAAGGTCACCGACCAGGCCGTCAACATCAAGTCGGCCGTCGAGGAGTTTATGGTCAAGTTCTTCGCCGCGCTGATCGTGGTGCTGGTGGTGAGCTTCGTCAGCATGGGCTGGCGGGTGGGTATCGTGGTCGCGGCGGCCGTGCCGCTGACGCTGGCCGCCGTCTTCGTGGTCATGGCCGCGACCGGAAAGAGCTTCGACCGCATCACGCTGGGCTCCCTGATATTGGCCCTCGGACTGCTGGTGGACGACGCCATCATCGCCATCGAAATGATGGTGGTGAAGATGGAGGAAGGGTATGGACGGATCGCGGCGTCGGCCTATGCCTGGAGCCATACAGCCGCGCCGATGCTGTCTGGCACGCTCGTCACCGCCGTGGGCTTCATGCCGAACGGCTTTGCAAAGTCTTCCGCAGGCGAGTACACCGGCAACCAGTTCTGGATCGTGGGGATCGCGTTGATCGCGTCGTGGATCGTCGCGGTCGTTTTCACGCCCTATCTCGGCGTGAAGCTGCTGCCCGAGATGACGAAGGTGGAAGGCGGCCATGGCGCCATCTACGCCACGCCGAACTACCAGCGCTTTCGTGGGCTGCTGGGGCGGGTCATCGGGCGGAAATGGCTCGTGGCGGCAATCGTCGTCGGACTGTTCGCCACGAGCGTGGTCGGCATGGGCGCCGTGCGCAAGCAGTTCTTCCCGACCTCTGACCGTCCCGAGGTGCTGGTGGAGGTGCAGATGCCCTATGGCACGTCCATCGAACAGACCAGCGCCGCGGCGGAGAAGGTGGAAGCGTGGCTCGACAAACAGCCAGAAGCGAAGATCGTGACGTCCTATATCGGCCAGGGGGCTCCGCGCTTCTACCTGGCGATGTCGCCGGAACTACCCGACCCGTCCTTCGCCAAGATCGTGGTGCGCACCGACAACCAGGAAGAACGCGACGTGCTCAAGGGCCGGCTCCGCCAGGCCATCGCCGAAGGCCTTTCGCCGGGCGCGCGGGTGCGCGTGACGCAACTGGTGTTCGGGCCCTACTCGCCCTTCCCGGTCGCGTTCCGCGTCATGGGCCCGGACCCCGACAAGCTGCGCGCCATCGCGGAGCAGGTAGAGGGCGTGATGGACGCCAGCCCGCTGATGCGCACCGTCAACACCGACTGGGGCCCGCGGGTGCCGGGGCTGCACTTTACGCTCCAGCAGGACCGGCTGCAGGCGGTCGGCCTGACCTCCCACGACGTGGCGCAGCAGCTTGAATTTCTGCTGACCGGCGTGCCGGTGACCGAGGTGCGCGAGGACATCCGCTCGGTGCAGGTGGTGGCGCGCGCCGCGGGCGACATCCGCCTCGACCCGGAGCGCATCGCCGGCTTCACGCTGATCGGCGCCAACGGCGGGCGCGTTCCCCTCTCGCAGGTCGGCACGGTGGACGTGCGCATGGAAGATCCCATCCTGCGCCGACGCGACCGCACGCCGACCATCACCGTGCGGGGCGACATTGCCGACAACCAGCAGCCGCCCGACGTATCGAAGGCCATCCTGGCGCAACTGCAGCCGGTCATCCAGAAGCTGCCCTCCGGCTACCGCATCGAGATGGCCGGTTCCATCGAGGAATCGGGCAAGGCGAACAAGGCGCTGGCGCCGCTGTTCCCCATCATGCTGGCGATCACGCTGCTGATCATCATGTTTCAGGTGCGGTCGATGGCGGGCATGGTCATGGTCATCCTGACGAGTCCGCTCGGCCTGATCGGCGTGGTCCCGACGCTACTGCTCTTCCACCAGCCGTTCGGCATCAATGCGCTCGTGGGGCTGGTGGCGCTGTCCGGCATCTTGATGCGGAACACGCTGATCCTGATCGGGCAAATCCAGGGCAACCTGAAGGAGGGACTGTCGCCGTACGACGCGGTGGTGGAAGCTACCGTGCAACGGGCCCGGCCGGTGCTACTGACGGCCGTGGCGGCCATCCTCGCCTTCATCCCGCTCACGCACTCGGTGTTCTGGGGCACGCTGGCCTATACGCTGATCGGGGGGACGCTCGCCGGCACGCTGTTGACGCTGGTGTTCCTGCCGGCGATGTATGCGATCTGGTTCCGGATCCGGCCGCCGGCGCAGGTGGCGGTGCACGACCGAAATGCCGCGCTTCCGCGATCGCAAAAAAAGCTTCGAGTTGTTGACGATCAAAATTCATGTCGATGAAAGATCAACGCCACAAGGTCACGCTTAAGACGCTACTCTGTAAATCGAAACAATATTCTCCGCCATCACCTCGAGGGACGATTAACACGCGATTCGATCTGCAGAATCGCGCCAGGCGCACCACGGCTACGGAATAGAGCACCACAAACCCTCATCCCAATGAGTGATTTGCCTCCCATTCATGCCGGCAAAAGGCCCGTCGCTCGATAAGTCGCGATCATCGTGTCAAAAAGCTTGATATCAGAACGGCTACGGGCCATAAGCTGAGCACCCGCGACAGCAGCATAAATAGCGAGCGCTCGCCGTTTAGCCTCTTTTGAGTTGCCGACTACGCCTGCCGCTAATAAGACCTTTCCGAGCCAAGCAACATTGACGTCAGCGAAGATCTGGACCTCCGTCTTAACGACGTCCGGGAGATCGTCATACTCTGCCGCCATAAAGCTGGACAAACACATACGGTTGTCATTCTCAAGTGACCTGCGAAACGTTTCTGGGTATTTACGCAGGCAAATGAGAGGATCTTGCACATCGGTCAGCAGCGCTTCCAGCGTCGATGCCGAATCTTCCCAGTACCGCTTGGCGACCGCGGCGGCCAGGTCTGCCTTGCTCGGGAAATGATAATAAAGGCTTGCTGCCTTGATACCCACCTCCTCCGCCAGGTCACGGACATTCAATCCACCATAGCCGTGCGCCTGCGCGATTTTGGTCGCTGCAGCCAAGATCTTGTCGCTGGAATTTGTGCTTACCTGGCTCTTCACGGCTTTCGCCCTCGACGAAAAGTGTTGACTGTGCCGTATTGTAGCCCACATCTGACGATCTAACAAACGTTAGTCAGTTTTCTGTACGCAGGCCTTAGTCTCGAAAGACTCACGTCGAGTGCCAAGGCTGCAACCTGCTGAACAGGCTGTGGGGCGGACGGTCTGCTCGCTTCCCCAGGGCAGGATCGCGACCGAGAAGAGCATCACACAGCGGACTGCAATACCCATGGCGTCTACAGGGAAAGATCAGGACAGGAAATCAGCTCAACACCGTGCCCGGCAATCAGGTCAGCGAGCGCAAGCGTTCTTGAAGTTCAACGGAGAGCGCGGCAAACCAGGTGTCTTCCTCTCCGGGAGGTGGAAGAATGCGACCAAACTCCAGCACGCTCGGACCCGGAATGTCGGAAATATAGACCCAAACGCTTTCCTTGGAGGTTCCCGCAATTTCGGAAACCTCGTCAGCAATGCGCATTAGCAATTGGTCTTTTTGCTCTTGGGTTCGCCCTGATCGAATATCTGCACGGATCCAGATCTGGTCAACCGATGCCTCGGTCCCACCGATGAAATGGGATTGGGCCCCTAGTTCATTGAAGATAACCTGCACGAAGTAGCGCGGAGCGCGACCCACTTCATGATGTATCTCCGTTACAGACTTTGCGATTTGCGCGCGTTGTTCGGAGGAAAGTCGTCCGGTTTTAGTCCAGCAAACATAGGTTGGCATGTCGCCCTCCTTTCGTGGAACAGGCTAACTAACATATGGTAGCTACTAATCGGCTGGTCTGCTAGACATCCTAGGATTGTCCACACGCCCGGTTCGACGAGAAGCCGCACTCCGCTTCAAGCGACGGATTGCCGGCTTCAGCGCCATTCTCAAGTAACTGGTCAAGCACGTCGCTCACGTTGCCACAGATCTACGACGTACAACCCGGAGAACCCTGAGCATTAACTAAGGTGCGGCGCCCAGTATCGACACGTATGTGAATGCCTGAGCGGCCTTTGTCGTAGCCGCCCCAATTCCGTTGCACGACCTTTCAGCTAGCTCGCTCTTCACGTCTTTTGCCCTCCACGAAAAAGTTGTTGACGAGATGCACGACAACGTCTATCTTTTTATCTAACAAACGTTAGGTAGCCACAAAGCCTGACTTTTTGCATCGTCTGTCAACTTCCACAAAAGGCAAGCCATGAACTCGGAACTCGTTTATCAGGATGCGACCAAGCTGGCCGAGCTGATTCGCACCAAAGAAGTCTCTCCGGTAGAAGTCGTGCAAGCGCATCTCGACCGGATATCTGCCGTGAACTCCAAGATCAATGCGATCGTTACGGTGGCCGATGACGCGCTCAAGGCGGCGAAGGTGGCGGAGGCCGCGGTCCTGTCGGGTGAAACACTCGGCCCGCTCCACGGGGTACCCTTCACGGCGAAGGATTCGATCGACACCGCAGGCGTACTGACGCAACGCGGCTCACCGATATTCAAGGGCCGCCGCCCCCATACCGATGCGACCAGCGTTGCTCGCATGAAACAGGCCGGTGGCATCCTGCTCGCGAAGACGAACCTCCCGGAGTTTTCCTACTGGATCGAAAGCGACAACCTGCTCACCGGTGCGACGAACAACCCTTGGGATCTGACCCGCACGTCCGGCGGCTCGAGCGGTGGCGAATCGGCGGCCATTGCAGCGGGCATGTCGCCGATCGGTCTCGGTACTGATCTCGCCATCTCGGTGCGTGGCCCAGCCGCACAAACCGGCATCACCTCGATGAAAGCCACCCACGGCCGCGTGCCCATGACCGGCATCTGGCCTCGCGCGCCGCGCCGCTTCTGGCATGTCGGCCCCATGGCCCGTTCGGTGCGCGACATCGCGCTCGCCTTCTCTCAACTCGCCGGCCCCGATGGCCTGGACGCCTTTGCCTCCAGCACTGTCCCGTTCGACGCCGGCATTGGCCGTCAACCGTATCGTCAACTACGTGTGGGCTGGATGGTCGGCCCTGGCTTCGGGCCGGTCGATCCCGAAGTCACGGCGACGGTGCGGGCAGCAGCAGAAGCGCTGAAGGACATCGGCGTCTTCGTCGAGCCGGTGGGCATTCCCGCGCTCGAGCGTGATTTCGCGCTCGACGTGTTCAACAAGCTGCACGTCATGGAAATGAAGCCGGCCTTCGCCGAAGCCACCGCTGGCCGGCGTCAGGACGAACTCTTCAAAATGGCAAAGACCATGCTCTCCCTGCCCGACACCTCGATGAAGGACTACATCGAGGCCGAGCAGGCAGCCGAGCGCATCCGCGACGGCTATGCCGACTACTTCGCGCGATACGACGCGCTGATCACTCACGTCCTGCCGATTCCGGCCCACAAGCACGGTGTCGAGGAATTCGTCATCGACGGCCAAAAAGTAGATGCCACCTATCTTCAAGGTGCGACGGTACCGCTCAACGTCGCCGGCTTGCCGGGCGTCTCGATGCGTTTCGGCACGAGCAAGGAGGGTCTGCCGATCAACGTACAGATCGTCGGCAAGTGGCAAGCAGAGTCGACCATTCTCCACGTTGCCTCGCTGCTCGAGGCCGTGAGCCCGGTACGCGGTATTCGCCCGACACTCTGACTTCAGCAGCGTCCGGAAACCACGAGCTTCTGGACGCAATACTTTTCAACAGGAGCATGAAATGTCCGTCTTCAATGTGCACGTCCCCGCAGGCAGATATTCGCGAGAGCACAGAAAGAAGATCGCCGATTCGCTGGCTCAGTCCCTTGCGGATAGCTTCGGCCTGCCCGTAGAAGACTAGTTCGTCACTCTGATCGAGCGCGAGGACAGCTGGATGTTCATTCACCCGACGTACATGGACATCAAACGATCAGCAAACTATCGCCCAGCTACTGCATGAAAACGTCGGAATCGATCCGGACGAAGTGTTCATTTCACTCGTGCCCATTCCGCCGGAAAACTTCTCCTTCGGTCGAGGGTTCAGTCCCTTCGACAAAGGTGACTAACAAGAACCTCACTTGCCGCTGTTATATACCACTTCAGCGAAAGACAACTCCGACTTGACCTACAGGCCGACGCTACCGAATCAGCTTTATTCAACAATGGTCATCAGGAGAAACCCATGACCACCGATCTTACCTATGCCGACGCAACCAAGCTGGCCGAGCTGATTCGCACCAGGAAGGTTTCCCCGGTCGAAGTCATGCAAGCGCATCTGGACCGCATCGAAGCCCTCAATCCCAGTCTGAACGCAATCGTCACCGTCGCGGACGATGCGTTGAAAGCAGCGAAAGCAGCGGAAGCCGCCGTGATGGCACGGCAAAAACTTGCTCCGTTACACGGTGTTCCCTTCACCGCCAAGGATTCGATCGATACAGCCGGTGTGCGAACCCAGCGCGGCTCGCCGATCTTCAAGGGGCGCGTTCCCGACACTGACGCAACAACCGTTGCCCGCATGAAACAGGCCGGCGCAATCCTGCTGGCGAAAACCAATCTTCCGGAATTCTCCTATGCCATCGAGACCGACAACTTGCTGTCGGGACGCGCCAACAACCCGTGGAATCTGGACCGCACGCCGGGCGGGTCGAGCGGCGGCGAATCGGCTGCTATCGCTGCCGGCATGTCACCGATAGGCTTGGGCAGCGACGTTGCCATCTCGCTGCGTGGCCCGGCGGCCCATACCGGCATTGTGGCGCTCAAGGCTACCCACGGTCGCATTCCCATGACGGGTCTCTGGCCGCGCGTCTCGCGCCGCTTCTGGCATGTCGGTCCGATGGCCCGCACCGTGCGAGACATCGCACTCGCCTACTCGCTGCTGGCCGGGCCGGACGGCGCAGATGGTTACTCGACGAGCGCGCTGAAGCTGGACATTGGCGTGAGCGCGAACCCTGGTCAGCCGCTTCGAGTGGGCTGGCTGGTGGATTCGGGCCTCGGTCCGGTGGACAACGACGTCGCCGCGACCGTGCAAGCCGCCGCCGAAGCGTTGAAGGGCCTGGGCATCATCGTCGAGCCTGTACGTATCCCTGTACTCGAACAGGTCGATGCCATCGACGTGTTCTGGAAGCTGCAGGAAATGGAGGCCAAGCCCGACTTCCAAAAGGTGACCGCCGGGCATGAGTCTGACATCTTCAAATATGTCCAACTCGTCTATGACACACCGGACACCTCTATCAGCGATTTCGTGCAAGCAGAACAGCAGGCCGAGGAACTGCGCGATGGCTTCGTCGACTACTTCCAGCGTTACGACGCGCTACTCAGCCCGGTGACACCGGTGCCGGCACACGAGCACGACGCCGCAGAGTTCGTCATCAATGGCCAGACGGTGTCGTCCCTGCACATTCCGCGGGCGACCGTGCCGTTCAACGTGACAGGACTACCGGGGCTGTCAATGCGCTTCGGCACAAGTCGCGACGGACTGCCAATCTCAGTCCAGCTAGTCGCGCCGTGGCTGGCGGAGTCCACCACTCTATACCTGGCTTCGCTACTTGAGAACGTGAGTCCGGTTCGCGACCTTCACCCCGACTTGCCGGGCATGGGCGTACGGCCGTGATCCCCCCAGCGCCTGCGCTTCGGCCTTGCACAGTGCAAGGCCAACATTGCCGACCGTAAAATCGGAATCGGGAAATCAGAGATCAACAGGAGTGAAATGTGGATATCGCGATACGCCTCACCCAACCAGGCGGTCCGGAAGTCCTCCGGGTCGAACCGATCGAGAAGGCACACCCTGGCCCCGGCGAAGCCTGGATTGAACAGGAAGCAATTGGCGTCAACTATCTGGATGTTACCCAGCGCAACGGAACTGTCCCGATTCCGCTCCCGAATGGCCTGGGACTTGAAGCGTCCGGTCTTGTGACTGCTACCGGTGCCGGGGTTACCAATGTCGCTGTAGGTGACCGTGTTGCCTACATCCTGGGGCCGCTAGGTAGCTATGCGAGCGGCCGGCTTTATCCAGCCGACCGCCTCATCCGACTCCCGGACGAGCTAAGTACAGAAGATGCGGCAACGGTGCTATTCAAAGGCATCACCGCCCATTATCTGCTGCACAGCACCTATGCGGTCAGCAGCGGCAGTATCGTGCTGCTCTATGGAGCCGCCGGTGCGCTAGGCCAACTCATGGCACCGTGGGCAAAAGCATTAGGCGCCTTCGTCATCGGCGTAGTATCCAAAAACCTAAGCGTGGCACGTGCGCAGGCCGCCGGCTGTGATGCGGTTCTCGTATGGGGGGACTGCGATCTGCCATCTGAAGTCGCCAAACTCACGAGCGGGCAGAAAGCCGACGTGGTCTACGACGGTATCGGCAAGCCGACCTTCACTGCTTCGCTCGACTCTTTGCGAGCCCGTGGCATGATGGTTTCGTTCGGCGCATCCGGCGGGGTGCCCGACCCCGTCCCAATCGGCACGTTGAATGCCAAGGGGTCTCTGTTTCTCACACGGCCTGGACTCGCGGCGCACGCAACCGATCTGCAAGAATATCGCCGTCGGGCAAATGCTGTGTTTGCTGCAGTGGCCGCTGGCGTAATCAAGGCCGCCCCGTCGAAAGTCTTTCCGCTGGCCGACGCAGCGGCGGCGCATGCGGCGCTCGAAAGCGGCACGGCAGGAGGCGCGGTACTGCTCAAGCCATAAAGGAACTTCGGCTCTACCGGCACTTGCAATCGTTGACTGTCGCCCTGCCTCCGGTCAACGACTACCCGCCGCGGCCAAGCGGGGCGGCGTTCTCGGCTCCGGCTCGTCGAGTCATGCTGTCCCGTACGTTAATGTGGCCTTTTTCATCGATAAGGGCGTACGCAGGCTGACAACTTCATCCTTGCAGGATGGAATCACAGCTCCATCCTGGATCCAACGCTGCTGGATCTCCACCTTCGATACACAATCGCGGATCGCGTTGACACATACGACAGTCTCCACACTTTCTGCACATCGCATTCGCATTCGCATTCGCATTCTAACAATCGTTAGTTAGTTGTTGACGCCCGGAACGTCTATCTTTATCATAAATCTACCTATCGTTAGTTTGACAAAGAAAAAGGAAATGATGAAGATCTATGACTGGTTCGATGGCCCCTATCCGGCCCGCGTTCGCATCGCTATCGCAGAAAAGAACCTGCAGTCCCGGGTGCGCTTCGAATCCGTCAATCTGTGGAAAGGCGAGCACAAGTTGCCGGAGTTTCTCGCCATTAACTACTCGGGCACGCTGCCCGTGCTGGAACTCGAAGACGGTACGCGCATCGCCGAATGTACCGCCATCACCGAATATCTCGACAATCTCGACGGGGCACCCACGCTGATCGGCCGAACAGCCCTCGAAAAGGGCCTCATCCACATGATGAACAAGCGTACCGAGATCGAGTTCCTCGATGCCGTCAGCGTCTATTTTCACCACAGTACGCCGGGGCTTGGCCCGCACGTCGAGCTTTATCAGAATCCCGAGTGGGGCAACCGCATGCGTGACAAGGCGGTGCGCGGCATGCGCTATCTCGACGGCGTACTGCAAAAGCAACCGTATATTGCAGGTGATTTCTTCTCGATGGCCGATATCGCCGTGATCGGCGGGCTGGTCTTCACCAAGATCGTGAAACTCGAGGTTCCCGCCGAACTCGAGGCGCTGCACGCGTGGCACAAGAAGGTTCAGGAGCGTCCGAGCGTACAAAACTGGATGACGATGTCGGGACCTGCACCGGTCTAAATTCCAGTTCACCCGCCAATGACAGAAGCTCCCGGGACGCACCTCCGGGAGCTTCTGTCATTCGGTCACGTACTCACGGAAAACCGCCCGCCCCAATCGAATAGGGATAAAGAATGGAGAATTTGATCGAAATTGTGCTCCACGCAGGTCATGGAGCCGTCGACGTATCACTATATACCCTGCTGCCAATCATGGTCGTAATGATGATCCTGCTACGAACACTCGAAGTATGGGGTGTTCTGGACTGGTTCATCCAGATCTTGGCTCCTGTCGCCCGCCCCTTCGGCCTCACCGGCATGGGGATACTGGCCATGGTGCAGATCAGTTTCGTCAGCTTCGTAGCGCCATTGCCAACCTTGGCGCTCATGGAGGACCGTGGCACCTCCGATCGCCATCTGTCCGCTGCCCTGGCTGCGGTGCTGGCTATGGCGCCGGCCAACGCACTATTTCCGATGGCAGTCGTGGGACTCAAAGTCGGACCGACGCTCGCCCTGTCCGCATTGGGTGGAATCATGGCCGCCTCCAGCACTTACTGGCTGTTTGGCCGCACGCTGTCCACGGCAATGCACGAGACCACAGCTTTCGAGCAAGAAGCCACGAACAAACCGTCTTCGCTCCTGAAAATCATCAACGTGAGCGGAGCCGAGGCCATCCAGAAGTGATCAACATCATCCCGATGCTGCTGGCATCACTGGTCGTCGTCACGGCACTGCAACAGGCGGGAGCCATCCAGTGGCTCGAAACCATACTCACCCCGGTTCTCTCTCATCTCGATATCGACCCTGCGTTCACGTTGCCTAGTTTGACCAAGTATCTCGCAGGCAGCACGGCGTTGGTTGGAGTCGTGCATGATATGGCTGTCCGACATATTCTTCCGGCAGCCGTGACGACTGCAGGAGGCGCGGGGTTCCTGCTCCACCCCCTGGACCTTCCTGGCGTCGCCATCCTTTTGTCTGCCGGGACTCGTATCGGCAAGAACGCCATGCCCGCTATCGCCGGTGCCTGTGTAGGCATCGTGCTACGCACGGTGCTCGGTGCCTGCCTCGGATAAGCGCAATGATCGGGGTTATGCCCTCTATGTTATGCCCTCGTTGGCTGTTCCCCTGTGCTGCGTTCGGCACCCTCTGCTCGCTACGGAACCCGCTTTTCAGATGGGGCTGACTCGCCGAGAATCAGCACCATGTACGCCCGACCTTTGCCGCATGCACCAGCCAGTATTCCTGCCGACATTACCCTGGTCATCCCGACAAGATTTCCAACCTACGAAGCTCATATCGAGCCCCCGACAAACGAGAATAACTTCGTGTTTGTCGGGGGCTCGAATGCCCGTCAGGCGGAAACCGTACTCGATTCGTCTTGATCCGCATAGATCGGTTCGCTTTCATGAATCCGTACCGCCCTTCGGTGGAACGGCTCCCGTCTCCCTCGCGAACCAGGCTGCCGCGCGAGAGAGTATGTCGCGCTCCATCTCCAGTTGACGGACCTTACGACGCAGCCGCGTGAGCTCCTGCCGCTCGGCCGTGGTCAGCCCGTCCTAGCGTACACCAGCATCGCGATCGGCTTGTGCAACCCAGTTGACGATGGTCTGCGCCGTTGGCTCGAACTCACGCGCAAGCTCCTGCGGTGTGCGTCCGGCCCTGACCAGTTCCACCATCTGCGCCCGAAATTCTGCCGGGTACGGCGTACGAGTCTTGCTCATTTCGGCACCTCCTCTTGAAAAAGAATAGGTGTCCGTTCTTGCGGGTCAATCTCAGTCGTGGGATTTGGGGCGGCGACAATGGGGACTCGCTGCGGGATAAATGGAAGGGTGCCACCACTTATCGACGGCTGGCGACCACTGCACTGTTCCTGGATTGCTCTATGCCATCTGGTCACTCCGCGTCGATCAGGGCGAAACACCGTATGTCGGAGCGGACCAGCATTAGAGCCAGAATCGGAGGGCTGGTACCCGAAGTTTCTGGGATTTACTCTCGGTCTGGCAGAAAGTCCTGCCAAACCGATTCAGCCTTGACCCGCAGTATGTTCCGCATCCGGCGCGCTTCTTCCATCGGTGGCTGTCCGAAAAGACGCTTGAATTCCCGACTGAACTGCGATGGACTTTCATAGCCAACGCGGGCGGACGCATCGACTGCCGACAACCCGCTACGGATCATCAACAAGCGAGCCTGATGCAAGCGTGTCGATTTCAAATACTGGATCGGAGTGCTTTGTGTGATAGTCCTGAAATATTTGTGAAACGATGGCAAGCTCATGTTTGCTTCGCGTGCCAGATCTGCAACTTCGAGATGTTCGTGGAATGATGTCTGGATCTTGCGGATGGCTCGCGCAATCTGACCAAAGCGATCCCTCGGCGTCAGTGCTGCACGCAACGCGGGACCTTGTTCGCCGACCAACACTCGATAGTAAATCTCTCGTAACAGGCCAGCACCGAGTGCATGCGCCTCAAGTGGGCGTTCGAGTGCGCGCAAGAGCCGTAACACCGTGTCGGCTAATTCGTCGCCCATCTCCGTCGATACCATGCTGACCGGCATCGCATCGGGCACGGGTAGCGCGCTCTAGTGCGAGCAATAGATCGGCAAGCATCGTCAAATCCAAGCGAATCGAAAGAGCGAGAAGCGGTTCTTTTTTCGTCGCTTCCGTCTGACTGATGAACGGCAGCGGCACGGACAGAACCAGATAATGCTGAGCGTCGTACAGATACGTATGTCTGCCGAGAAATCCTCGCTTCCTCCCCTGGCAGACGATCATGATGCACGGTTCGTAAAGCACTGGCGTATGTGGGAGCGATGCGTTGGCACGCAGCAATCGAACGTCGGCCAGTTCTGTGCGGTTATATCCCTCGTCAGGCGCGAGTCGGAGTACGTGCGCCACCATCTTTTGTTGAAATCTCGCGCGTGATGCAGTCATCGAAATCCCCTTTTTATCAATATACACCCGAACAGTCGAGAAGGCATCAGAAGGTTTTTATAGAAATAGGCAATCTTTGTTTTCTTATAGGTATTCGCAGACTAGTACGGAACTCGTAGCATGCTTGCTGTCGATTGATCGCAAGTCGGCGATTCAATATCAGGAATACGCATGAACGTGGATACCACTTTGGGCCTTGACGGAAAGGTTGCTGTCGTAACAGGTGCTGCCGGCGATATAGGGCGTGCGACCGTCGCGCTATTGCGCGCACATGGGATGCGCGTTGTGGCCGAAGACCTTAATCCCGCGGTGACGGACCTCGCCGAATCGGGTTATGTCGTGCCGCTAATCGGCGACGTCAGCGAAGAGGAAACGGCGCGGGCAGCCGTCGAGTGCTCGTTGCGGGACTTCGGGCAACTGGATGTACTGGTGAACAACGCTGGGCGCACGTTGAACAAGACTGTACTGGATACGTCCGTCGACGAATGGGATGCGATCCTCGCAACGAATGCTCGGGGCAACTTCCTGCATTCACGCGAAGCGCTGCGCGTAATGGCGAAGCAGCGCAGCGGCACGATCGTCAGCGTCGCGTCGATCGTCAGCAGCGTTGGTATGCCTGACCTCGCAGCCTATGCTGCGTCCAAAGGCGCGATCGCCCAGTTGACGAAGGTGCTCGCCGTTGAATATGGAAAGCTCGGTATACGTGTCAACGCAGTTGCACCGGGCGTCGTCGAGACGAATATCTTGGCCGGGATCGTAGAGGACAGCCGCGCAACGCTTGCGAGCTACGGACATCTTCATCCCCTAGCAGGCTGCTGAAGTACCTCGACCCCGAGTCGGCGCATCGACAGGTCGAAACGTTGATCTGAGAACTCAACACGATTCACTCTCCAACATCGCATGCGCGGCGCAGACACCTTCACCGAAAGCTTGTTCACCATGCGGCGGCTGGACGATTTCGTGCCCAAGTCCCATCCACTGCGCCCGATCCGCACCATGGTCAATCAGGTCTTGGCGAAGATGGATCGGCTGTTCGAGGGGATGTATGAGGCCGACATCAAGGGCGGTCGCCCGAGCATCGCGCCGGAGAAGCTGCTGCGAGCGATGTTGCTACAGGTGCTCTACAGCATTCTGAACCGCCCCGGTTTTCGTGGAGGCCCCTTGGCTTGAGTCAGGCCGACATGGCCTGCTGCTCAAGTTGGCAATAGTAGTTGGCCTCGTGCTCGGCCGGCGGCACGTATCCCAGCGGTGCCATCAATCGATGATGGTTGAACCAGGACACCCATTCGAGCGTTGCCAGTTCCACGGACTCCTTGGTCTTCCAAGGTGCGCGGCGATGGACCAACTCAGCCTTGTATAGCCCGTTGATCGTCTCGGCCAGGGCATTGTCGTAGGAGTCGCCCTTGCTGCCCACCGAGGGCTCGATGCCGGCCTCGGCCAAGCGTTCAGTGTAGCGAATGCTGACGTACTGCGGGCCGCGGTCCGAATGGCACACGAGGGCATCCTCACGCCCGAGCTGCCTGGCGTACAGGGCCTGCTCCAGGGCATCGAGCACGAAGTCCGTTCGCATCGAACTGCTCACCCGCCAGCCCACGATGCGCCGGGCGAACACGTCAATCACGAAGGCTACGTACAACCAGCCCTGCCAGGTCGAAACATACGTAAAGTCCGAGACCCAGAGTTGATTCGGCCGCTGCGCGCTGAACTGCCTGTTGACGAGGTCCAGTGGACACAGCGCCTTGGCATCGCTGACCGTGGTGCGCACTACTTTGCCACGCACCACGCCTCGCAGGCCATGGCGGCGCATCAGGCGCTCCACGGTGCAGCGGGCCACCGGGACTTCCTCGCGCTGGAGCTGACGCCAGACCTTGTCGGCGCCGTAGACCTGCATGTTGGCTTGCCAAACGCGTTCGATGTGGGGCACCAGCGCCGCATCACGCTTCGCCCGTGCGCTCAACAATGCCGGATCGCGCTTGCTGGCCGCGTAGCGGCGATAGCCCGACGGGGCGACCTGCAGCACCCTGCAGATCGGCTCGACCCCGAGGGTGCCTCGGTACTCGTCGATGAAGTCCCTCAAGACTTGAATCGGCGGTCGAGCTCCGCCTGGGCGAAAAACGCACTGGCCAGCTTCAGGATCTCGTTGGCCTTGCGCAGTTCGCGAACCTCGCGCTCCAAATCCTTGATGCGTTGGGCTTCTGC
>NZ_KB944496.1:0-21323 GCF_000389805.1 Cupriavidus sp. GA3-3 | reverse complement strand
CCTGGCGGCTTGACCGCCTTGAAGGGTCGTTCGAGACCAGGACGTTGATAGGCTGGGTGTGGAAGCGCAGTAATGCGTTAAGCTAACCAGTACTAATTGCCCGTAAGGCTTGATCCTATAACCAGTGTGTTTTGCCTGGTGAGTCGATCGCCTTGTGCCAGATACGCACAACCCCAACTACATCCCTATTCGCAGCGTTGACCTCAACCTCAGCGCTGCAACCCCTCATGCCTGGTGACCATAGCGAGCTGGAACCACCCCTTCCCATCCCGAACAGGTCCGTGAAACAGCTCCGCGCCGATGATAGTGCGGATTCCCGTGTGAAAGTAGGTCATCGCCAGGCTCTTATTCCCAAAACCCCTCGACAGCGTGTGCTGCGAGGGGTTTTGTCTTTTCCGGCTCGTGGTGGCGAGCGGCCTCAGAGCCTCCAGGAGCGACGCTGGAAAGCCCCTATAGGGTGAGAACGCAGAAATCTAAACTGCGCTTGTGGGAGCGATCAGGCGGTTCAAGCGCCACGCTGGAACGCCTTCCCTGGCCTGGCCAAGTACAGCATCCGCAACGGAAAGTGCTTGACAGGCAAGGTGAGAAGCCCCATAATCGATAGTTCTCTGCGGAGAGGTGCCCGAGTGGCTAAAGGGGGCAGACTGTAAATCTGTTGGCTTACGCCTACGCTGGTTCGAATCCAGCCCTCTCCACCAGAATGCAAGACAGCAGCCGGCAGTGCCGGTGAAGAAGCAGGAAAGAACCGGGCGGGTGTAGCTCAATGGTAGAGCAGAAGCCTTCCAAGCTTACGACGAGGGTTCGATTCCCTTCACCCGCTCCAGTCGCGCGGTTGCTGTCAGAGTAGTACGTCAAGTTTCGCCCATGTGGCTCAGTGGTAGAGCACTCCCTTGGTAAGGGAGAGGTCGGCAGTTCGATCCTGCCCATGGGCACCAAATACCACGCACTGGCAATATCGCTACCGAGACAGGAGTCGCGAAATGGCAAAGGAAAAGTTCGAGCGGACCAAGCCGCACGTGAACGTTGGTACGATTGGTCACGTTGACCATGGCAAGACCACGCTGACCGCAGCGATTGCCACGGTGCTGGCAGCCAAGTTCGGCGGTGCCGCCAAGAAGTACGACGAAATCGACGCAGCGCCGGAAGAAAAGGCACGCGGTATTACCATCAATACCGCCCACGTCGAGTACGAAACGGCCAACCGCCACTACGCGCACGTTGACTGCCCGGGCCACGCTGACTATGTGAAGAACATGATCACGGGTGCCGCCCAGATGGACGGCGCGATCCTGGTTTGCTCGGCTGCTGACGGCCCGATGCCGCAAACGCGTGAGCACATCCTGCTGGCCCGCCAGGTTGGCGTGCCGTACATCATCGTGTTCCTGAACAAGTGCGACATGGTGGACGACGCTGAACTGCTCGAGCTGGTCGAGATGGAAGTTCGCGAGCTGCTGTCGAAGTACGAGTTCCCCGGCGACGACACCCCGATCATCAAGGGTTCGGCCAAGCTGGCGCTGGAAGGCGACAAGGGCGAGCTGGGCGAAGTGGCCATCATGAACCTGGCCGACGCGCTGGACACCTACATCCCGACGCCGGAGCGTGCCGTTGACGGTACCTTCCTGATGCCTGTGGAAGACGTGTTCTCGATCTCGGGTCGCGGCACCGTGGTGACCGGCCGTATCGAGCGCGGCGTGGTGAAGGTCGGTGAGGAAATCGAAATCGTCGGTATCAAGCCGACGGTGAAGACCACCTGCACCGGCGTGGAAATGTTCCGCAAGCTGCTGGACCAGGGTCAAGCCGGCGACAACGTTGGCCTGCTGCTGCGCGGCACCAAGCGTGAAGACGTCGAGCGCGGCCAGGTGCTGTGCAAGCCGGGTTCGATCAAGCCGCACACCCACTTCACCGGCGAGGTGTACATCCTGTCGAAGGACGAAGGCGGCCGTCACACCCCGTTCTTCAACAACTACCGCCCGCAGTTCTATTTCCGTACCACCGACGTGACCGGCTCGATCGAGCTGCCGAAGGACAAGGAAATGGTCATGCCGGGTGACAACGTGTCGATCACCGTCAAGCTGATCGCCCCGATCGCCATGGAAGAAGGCCTGCGCTTCGCTATCCGCGAAGGTGGCCGTACCGTCGGCGCCGGCGTCGTGGCAAAGATCCTCGACTAAGTTGTTTGATAGCGAACGCGGCACCAACCGGCCGCGTTCGTTGCCAGAAGGGGTTGGCGCCAGCGCCGGCCCCACAGTTGTTTTAGGGGTATAGCTCAACTGGCAGAGCGTCGGTCTCCAAAACCGAAGGTTGGGGGTTCGATTCCCTCTGCCCCTGCCAAATCAATCAGCCGCGTCGCGAAGAGCAATCGTGACGCGGCTTAGTCTCGTTTGCGAAACATGGCCAATCCCAATGTTGAAACCGTGAACGCCAGCAGCGGCAAGTGGATGCTTGGCGTGGCGGTGCTGCTGGTGGTTGCGGGCGTCATCGGTTTCTATGCACTGGCACAGCAACCGTCTTATGTACGTGGCGCCGCACTGTTCGGTGGTATTGCACTGGGTATCGTAGTTGCGCTGGTGTCGGCACCAGGCAAGGACTTTATCGGGTTCGCCAAGGAATCGTATCGGGAAGTTCGCAAGGTCGTCTGGCCGACGCGCAAGGAAGCCGGGCAAATGACGGGGCTGGTCTTCGTCTTTGTCGTCATCATGGCGCTGTTCCTGTGGTCGGCTGACAAGCTCATCGAGTGGGTCGTCTTCTCGCTCGTGCTGGGCTGGAAATAAGAGGTAGCACATGACGGATAACGCTCAGCAGGAAACCACCGCGCCGGAATCGCCTTCGTCGAAGAAGCGCTGGTATGTCGTGCATGCCTATTCCGGCATGGAGAAGAGCGTGCAGCGCGCGCTGCAGGAGCGCATCGAACGCGCCGAGATGCAGGACAAGTTTGGCCGCATCCTGGTGCCGTCCGAAGAAGTCGTGGAAATCAAGGGCGGCCACAAGTCGGTCACCGAGCGTCGTTTCTTCCCCGGCTACGTGCTGGTGGAAATGGAAATGACCGACGAGACCTGGCACCTGGTGAAGAACACCAGCAAGGTCACCGGTTTCGTGGGCGGCGCCCGCAACCGCCCGAGCCCGATTTCGCAGCGCGAAGTCGACAAGATCATGACCCAGATGCAGGAAGGGGTCGAGAAGCCGCGTCCCAAGACGCTGTTCGAAGTGGGCGAAATGGTGCGCGTCAAGGACGGCCCATTCACCGATTTCAACGGCAACGTGGAAGAAGTGAATTACGAGAAGTCGCGCCTGCGCGTCTCGGTCACGATCTTCGGGCGTGCCACGCCGGTCGAACTCGAGTTCGGCCAGGTCGAGAAGGTTTAAGGAATTTGCCGGTTGCGGCCTGAAAGGGCGGCAACGGGCAACGGCGCCGCCCCGGTGGCGGCGCCAAGAGGAGCGTGAGGCCGTGCCGAAGGTGCGGCGACAGCGCGTTACGACTCAACAGGATCGCATCCCGAAAGAGCGATCCGGATTGGAGTAGAGATGGCCAAGAAGATCATTGGCTTTATCAAGCTGCAGATTCCGGCTGGTAAGGCAAATCCCTCCCCGCCCGTTGGTCCCGCACTGGGTCAGCGTGGTCTGAACATCATGGAGTTCTGCAAGGCGTTCAACGCCCAGACCCAGGGTATGGAACCCGGTCTGCCGGTGCCGGTGGTGATTACCGCCTTCGCCGACAAGAGCTTCACCTTCGTGATGAAGTCGCCCCCGGCGACCGTGCTGATCAAGAAGGCAGCAGGCATCACCAAGGGTTCGCCGAAGCCCCACACCGACAAGGTTGGCAAGATCACCCGCGCCCAGGCTGAAGAAATCGCCAAGGCCAAGAACGCTGACCTGACCGCCGCCGACCTGGACGCCGCCGTGCGTACCATCGCCGGTTCGGCTCGTTCGATGGGTATCACCGTGGAGGGTCTGTAAATGGCTAAGGTTTCCAAGCGCGTCGCCGCCAACAAGGCGAAGATCGAGCGTACCAAGTTTTACCCGATCGACGAGGCCCTGGGCCTGGTGAAGGGCTGCGCTTCGGCGAAGTTCGACGAGTCGATCGACGTGGCCGTGCAGCTGGGCATTGACGCCAAGAAGTCGGACCAGGTGGTTCGTGGTTCGGTGGTGCTGCCCGCAGGTACCGGCAAGTCGGTTCGCGTGGCTGTCTTCGCCCAGGGCGAAAAGGCCGAAGCCGCCAAGGCCGCCGGTGCTGACATCGTCGGCATGGAAGACCTGGCCGAGCAAGTCAAGGCCGGCAACCTGAACTTCGACGTCGTGATCGCTTCGCCGGACACGATGCGTATCGTCGGTACGCTGGGCCAGATCCTGGGCCCGCGCGGCCTGATGCCGAACCCGAAGGTCGGTACCGTGACGCCCGACGTGGCCCAGGCTGTGAAGAACGCCAAGGCTGGCCAGGTGCAGTTCCGTGTCGACAAGGCCGGTATCATCCACGCCACCATCGGCCGCCGCTCGTTCGACGACGCAGCCCTGAAGAGCAACCTGTCCGCACTGCTGGAAGCCCTGGTGAAGTCCAAGCCGGCTACGAGCAAGGGCGTGTACCTGCGCAAGATCGCTGTCTCGTCCACCATGGGCGTTGGCGTGCGCGTGGAACAAGCTTCGCTGTCGGCCTGAGCTGACGGCATGGGCTGACCGGACCCGATAACACCGGTCGGCCGCGAATTGAAGATCCTGGCGTAAGCGGGGATCGGCTCCGAACCTGGTTCTGCCAAGCGGCAGCACAAGGACAGGGAGCAAGGCTTTGGGCAGTGGCGGCAGTCGGACACGTTGTGTTCAGGCAGTCGCCGCTGGTTATCAAAGACCGCTGGTGTCCACATGACCGCAGTCAGGCATGCGGGCTTAATCGGCCGGGAGGTACAAGCAGGGCCAGGTGCCGTGCATGACCAACCCCGGGCAGCCAGCGCAGATGGCGCACCCGAAGGGATTGATGAATCCGGGCCTGTCCCGGGTGATTCGGGCCAATCGGACGCCGTTCGTTTGTGCTGACGTGAAGACTCCGGTATTGCCGGAGGGCTAGCGTCATTTTGGAGCTTAACCGTGCCACTCAATATTGAAGATAAGAAGGCCGTCGTTGCTGAGGTTTCGGCGCAAGTCGCCAAGGCCCAGACCATCGTCGTGGCCGAATATCGCGGCATTACGGTTGGCGATCTGACCAAGCTGCGTTCCACCGCACGTCAGCAAGGCGTGTACCTGCGTGTTCTGAAGAACACGCTGGCCCGCCGCGCCGTCGAAGGTACGCCGTTTGCAAGCCTCGCAGAGCAGATGACCGGTCCGCTGATCTACGGTATTTCCGAAGATGCAGTGTCGTCGGCCAAGGTTCTGAACGACTTCGCCAAGACCAACGACAAGCTGGTCCTGCGCGCCGGGTCGTATGACGGCAAGGTTCTCGACGCTGCCGCCGTGAAGGCGCTGGCCTCGATCCCGAGCCGCGACGAACTGATTGCTCAGCTGCTGGGCGTGATGCAGGCACCGGTGTCGGGCTTCGCCCGTCTGCTGGCTGCACTGGCTGCCAAGAACGCCGAAGGCGCTCCCGCGGAAGCGGAAGCCGCTGGCGCCTAAGGCAATCCAGGCCTCGCATCGAAAGATCGCATTACCGATACCGAATCAAATCTAGTAGGAGTATTTCAAATGGCAATCACCAAAGACGACATCCTGGAAGCCGTTGGCGCGATGTCCGTGATGGAACTGAACGACCTGGTCAAGGCGTTCGAAGAGAAGTTTGGCGTGTCGGCTGCTGCCATGGCTGTGGCTGCTGCCCCGGGCGCCGGCGGTGCCGCCGCTGCTGAAGAGCAGACCGAGTTCAACGTGATCCTGGCCGAAGTCGGCGCCAACAAGGTTGGCGTGATTAAGGCTGTTCGCGAAATCACCGGCCTGGGCCTGAAGGAAGCCAAGGACCTGGTCGATGGCGCACCGAAGCCCGTCAAGGAAGGCGTGGACAAGGCTGCTGCTGCCGAAGCCAAGAAGAAGCTGGAAGACGCTGGCGCGAAGGTCGACGTCAAGTAAGGCATTGCTCGCGTGCCCTTTCGGCACGCGGATGGGGCTGGCAAAGGGAAATTCCCGGCGCCAGCCTTTTTGCGCTTGTGCGAAAGTGTTTTGAGAAGCACTCTTCGCAACAAAAAGTGATGTTTGCGAGTCTCGATGCCCTCGGGCATGCCGGAGTCTCAGCAGAGGCCAAACATCAGTGGCACACTAAGTGGTTGCTGCTGATGTTTGTCTTCTGAACCGACTGCAGAAGACAAGTTTGGTCGGGTGTCCCCCGGGCGAGTACAGGCGTTGCGCTTGATGCGACGACCACACCGCCCGCAGCGTGCGGACACCGTCAGCCAGAGGTTGGTAGCGGCCAACCGCCAAATCCCCTCCCAGTCGCTGAACACCTCAGGTCCGGCCAGGTCCAGCCAGCCCTGCGATGATTCGGAGATCCCATGGCGTACAGCTTCACCGAAAAGAAGCGCATTCGCAAAAGCTTTGCGAAGCGCGCGACGGTACATCAGGTTCCATTCCTGCTTGCCACCCAGATTGAATCCTACACTCAGTTCTTGCAAGCGGAAACGCCGACCGCGCGTCGCAAGACCGAAGGCCTCCAGGCCGCTTTCAACGCAATCTTCCCGATCTCCTCGCATAACGGGCTTGCCCGTATGGAGTTCGTCTCGTATCACCTGTCCAACCCGCCGTTCGACGTCAAGGAATGCCAGCAGCGTGGCCTGACGTTCCACTCGGCCCTGCGTGCCAAGGTTCGCCTGATCATCAACGATCGCGAGAACCCGGGCAAGGTCAAGGAAGTGAAGGAGCAGGAAGTCTACATGGGCGAAATCCCGCTGATGACTTCCACGGGTTCGTTCGTCATCAACGGCACCGAGCGTGTCATCGTCTCGCAGCTGCACCGCTCGCCGGGCGTGTTCTTCGAGCACGACAAGGGCAAGACCCACAGCTCGGGCAAGCTGCTGTTCTCGGCACGTATCATCCCCTACCGCGGTTCGTGGCTGGACTTCGAGTTCGACCCGAAGGACATCCTGTACTTCCGCGTCGACCGCCGCCGCAAGATGCCGGTGACGATCCTGCTGAAGTCGATCGGCCTGACCCCGGAACAGATCCTCGCGCACTTCTTCGTGTTCGACAACTTCACGCTGCAGGCCGAAGGCGCGCAGCTGGAGTTCGTGCCCGAGCGCCTGCGCGGTGAAGTCGCGCGCTTCGACATCGCCGACAAGAACGGCCGCGTGGTGGTCGAGAAGGACAAGCGGATCAACGCCAAGCACATCCGCGACCTGGATTCGGCCGGCACCAAGCTGATCAGCGTGCCGGAAGACTACCTGCTGGGCCGCGTGCTGGCCAAGAACATCATCGACCCGGATACCGGCGAGGTGATTGCCAACGCCAACGACGAGCTGACCGAAACCCTGCTCGAGAACCTGCGCGAAGCCGGCGTCAAGCAGATCCAGACCCTGTACACCAACGACCTGGACCAGGGCCCGTACATGTCGCAGACCCTGCGCGTGGACGAGACCGCCGACCAGACCGCTGCGCGTATCGCGATCTACCGCATGATGCGCCCGGGCGAGCCGCCGACCGAGGAAGCCGTGGAAGCGCTGTTCCAGCGCCTGTTCTACAGCGAAGAGTCGTACGACCTGTCGCGCGTTGGCCGCATGAAGGTCAACAGCCGCCTGGGCCGCCCCAGCGGCGAAGGCGCCATGGTGCTGCAGGACGAGGACATCCTCGAGACCATCAAGATCCTGGTCAACCTGCGCAACGGCAAGGGCGAGGTCGATGACATCGATCACCTGGGCAACCGTCGCGTGCGTTGCGTCGGCGAACTGGCCGAAAACCAGTTCCGCGCCGGCCTGTCGCGCGTGGAGCGTGCCGTCAAGGAACGTCTGGGCCAGGCCGAGACCGAGAACCTGATGCCGCACGACCTGATCAACTCGAAGCCGATCTCGTCGGCGATCCGCGAGTTCTTCGGTTCGTCGCAGCTGTCGCAGTTCATGGACCAGACCAACCCGCTGTCCGAGATCACGCACAAGCGCCGTGTCTCCGCACTGGGCCCGGGCGGCCTGACGCGCGAGCGCGCCGGCTTTGAAGTCCGTGACGTGCACCCGACCCACTATGGCCGCGTGTGCCCGATCGAAACGCCGGAAGGTCCGAACATTGGTCTGATCAACTCGCTGGCACTGTATGCCCGCCTGAACGAATACGGCTTCCTGGAAACGCCGTACCGCAAGGTGGTCGACAGCAAGCTGACCGACCAGGTCGACTACCTGTCCGCGATCGAGGAAGGCAAGTACGTGGTGGCGCAGGCCAACGCGACCGTTGACGCCGACGGCAACCTGACCGACGAACTGGTGTCGGCGCGTGAAGGCTCCGAGCGTGAAACCCGCATGGTCACGCCGGACCGCGTGCAGTACATCGACGTGGCGCCGTCGCAGATCGTGTCGGCCGCTGCCTCGCTGGTTCCGTTCCTGGAACACGATGACGCGAACCGTGCACTGATGGGCGCGAACATGCAGCGCCAGGCCGTGCCTTGCCTGCGTCCGGACAAGCCGCTGGTCGGCACCGGCATCGAGCGCACCGTTGCGGTCGACTCGGGTACGGCCGTGCAGGCGATGCGTGGCGGCGTGGTCGACTACGTCGACGCGATGCGTATCGTGATCCGCGTGAACGACGACGAAGCCGTTGCCGGTGAAGTCGGCGTGGACATCTACAACCTGATCAAGTACACGCGCTCGAACCAGAACACCAACATCAACCAGCGTCCGATGGTGAAGGTCGGCGACCACGTTGCCCGCGGCGACGTGATTGCCGACGGCGCCTCGACCGACCTGGGCGAGCTGGCACTGGGCCAGAACATGCTGGTGGCGTTCATGCCGTGGAACGGCTACAACTTCGAGGATTCGATCCTGATCTCGGAGCGTGTGGTGGCCGAAGACCGCTATACCTCGATCCACATCGAGGAGCTGTCGGTCGTTGCCCGCGACACCAAGCTGGGACCGGAAGAAATCACGCGCGATATCTCGAACCTGGCTGAAGCCCAGCTGGCTCGCCTGGACGAGTCGGGCATCACCTACATCGGCGCTGAAGTCGAAGCCGGCGACGTGCTGGTTGGCAAGGTCACGCCGAAGGGCGAGACCCAGCTGACCCCGGAAGAGAAGCTGCTGCGCGCGATCTTCGGCGAGAAGGCTTCGGACGTGAAGGACACCTCGCTGCGCGTGCCCTCGGGCATGAGCGGCATCGTGATCGACGTCCAGGTCTTCACCCGCGAAGGCGTGACGCGCGACAAGCGTGCCCAGTCGATCATCGACGACGAACTGAAGCGCTACCGCCTGGACCTGAACGACCAGCTGCGTATCGTGGAAGGCGACGCGTTCCAGCGTCTGGAGCGCCTGCTCATCGACAAGACCGTCAATGGCGGTCCGAAGAAGCTGGCCAAGGGTGCCAAGATCACCAAGGAATACCTGGCGGATATCGACAGGTACCACTGGTTCGACATCCGTCCGGCCGACGAAGAACTGGCTGCCCAGCTGGAAGCCGTCAAGGAAGCCATCGAGCAGAAGCGCCACGAGTTCGACCTGGCCTTCGAAGAGAAGCGCAAGAAGCTCACGCAGGGCGACGAACTGCCGCCGGGCGTGATCAAGATGGTCAAGGTGTACCTGGCCGTCAAGCGCCGCCTGCAGCCTGGCGACAAGATGGCCGGCCGTCACGGCAACAAGGGTGTCGTGTCCAAGATCACCCCGATCGAAGACATGCCCTACATGGCCGACGGTACGCCTGCCGACATCGTGCTGAATCCGCTGGGCGTGCCTTCGCGGATGAACGTGGGTCAGATTCTCGAGACCCACCTGGGCTGGGCCGCGCGCGGCCTGGGCGAGCGCATCGGCAACATGCTGAAGGCGCAAGCCAAGGCAGCCGAAGTGCGCAAGCTGCTCACGCAGATCTACAACGAGAGCGGCAAGGTCGAAGACCTCGACAGCCTGTCGGATTCGGAAGTCCTGGAGCTGGCCGAGAACCTGAAGAAGGGCGTGCCGTTCGCGACGCCGGTGTTCGATGGTGCGCATGAGGACGAAATCCGCCGCATGCTGGACCTCGCCTATCCGGAAGAGATCGCGAAGGAGAAGGGCCTGACCGCTTCCAAGCAGCAGGTCACGCTGTTCGACGGCCGCACCGGCGAAGCGTTCGAGCGTCCGGTCACGCTGGGTGTGATGCACATGCTGAAGCTGCACCACCTGGTCGACGACAAGATGCACGCGCGTTCCACCGGCCCGTACTCGCTGGTGACGCAGCAGCCGCTGGGTGGTAAAGCCCAGTTCGGTGGCCAGCGTTTCGGTGAGATGGAAGTTTGGGCACTGGAAGCCTACGGCGCGTCGTACGTGCTGCAGGAAATGCTGACGGTCAAGTCCGATGACGTGAACGGCCGTACCAAGGTGTACGAGAACATCGTCAAGGGCGAGCACTCGATCGATGCCGGCATGCCGGAATCGTTCAACGTGCTGGTGAAGGAAATCCGCTCGCTGGGTATCGACATCGACCTCGATCGCTACTGATCGGGCAGGTGAGGGGAGCCGGTTGCGGCCGGCTCCCTGTCGACACTACAGGCGAAGGATTTCCCACAGGATGAATGCCATCGACCCGGACCAACTCCGGGGCGGTGGCGAAACAAGGAGTTGCAATGAAAGCATTGCTCGATCTCTTTAAGCAGGTACAGCAGGAAGAGCAGTTCGACGCGATCAAGATCGGCCTGGCCTCGCCCGAGAAGATCCGTTCGTGGTCGTACGGCGAAGTGAAGAAGCCGGAAACGATCAACTACCGTACCTTCAAGCCGGAACGCGACGGCCTGTTCTGCGCCAAGATCTTTGGCCCGATCAAGGACTACGAGTGCCTGTGCGGCAAGTACAAGCGCCTGAAGCACCGTGGCGTGATCTGCGAGAAGTGCGGCGTTGAAGTGACGCTGGCCAAGGTGCGCCGCGAGCGCATGGGCCACATCGAACTGGCCGCGCCGACCGCGCACATCTGGTTCCTGAAGTCGCTGCCGTCGCGCCTGGGCATGGTCCTGGACATGACGCTGCGCGACATCGAGCGCGTGCTGTACTTTGAAGCATTCGTGGTGATCGAACCCGGCATGACCCCGCTCAAGAAGAGCCAGATCATGTCCGAGGACGACTACCTGGCGAAGTGCGACGAGTACGGCGAGGGCGAGTTCGTCGCCATGATGGGTGCCGAGGGCATCCGTGAACTGCTGCGCGGCATCGACATTGAGAAGCAGATCGAACAGATCCGCGCCGAGCTGCAGGCCACCGGCTCCGAAGCCAAGATCAAGAAGTTCGCCAAGCGCCTGAAGGTGCTCGAGGCCTTCCAGCGTTCGGGCATCAAGCCCGAGTGGATGATCCTCGAAGTGCTGCCGGTGCTGCCGCCCGAGTTGCGTCCGCTGGTGCCGCTGGACGGCGGCCGCTTCGCGACCTCGGACCTGAACGACCTGTATCGCCGCGTCATCAACCGTAACAACCGCCTGAAGCGCCTGCTGGAGCTGAAAGCGCCTGAAATCATCGTGCGCAACGAAAAGCGCATGCTGCAGGAAGCGGTTGACTCGCTGCTGGACAACGGCCGTCGCGGCAAGGCGATGACCGGTGCCAACAAGCGTCCGCTGAAGTCCCTGGCCGAAATGATCAAGGGCAAGGGCGGCCGTTTCCGTCAGAACCTGCTGGGCAAGCGCGTCGACTACTCGGGCCGTTCGGTCATCGTGGTGGGCCCGACGCTCAAGCTGCACCAGTGCGGCCTGCCCAAGCTGATGGCGCTCGAGCTGTTCAAGCCGTTCATCTTCCACAAGCTGGAAACGATGGGCATCGCCACCACCATCAAGGCGGCGAAGAAGGAAGTCGAAAGCCAGACCCCGGTGGTGTGGGACATCCTCGAAGAGGTGATCCGCGAGCACCCGGTGATGCTGAACCGTGCGCCGACGCTGCACCGCCTGGGTATCCAGGCGTTCGAGCCGGTGCTGATCGAAGGCAAGGCCATCCAGCTGCATCCGCTGGTCTGCGCGGCGTTCAACGCCGACTTCGACGGTGACCAGATGGCTGTCCACGTGCCGCTGTCGCTGGAAGCGCAGATGGAAGCCCGCACCCTGATGCTGGCCTCCAACAACGTGCTGTTCCCGGCCAACGGCGATCCGTCGATCGTGCCGTCGCAAGACGTGGTGCTGGGTCTGTACTACACGACCCGCGACAAGATCAACGGCCGCGGCGAGGGCATGACCTTTGCCGACATCAGCGAAGTGATTCGCGCCTACGAGAACAAGGAAGTCGAACTGGCTTCGCGCGTGAACGTGCGTATCACCGAGTATGAGCTGGTCGACAAGGACGCCGAGGGCGACGCCCGTTTCGCACCCAAGATCACGCTGCAGGCCACCACGGTCGGCCGCGCGATCCTGTCCGAGATCCTGCCCAAGGGGCTGCCGTTCTCGGTGCTGAACAAGCCGCTCAAGAAGAAGGAAATCTCGCGCCTGATCAACACCGCGTTCCGCAAGTGCGGCCTGCGCGAGACTGTGATCTTCGCCGACAAGCTGCTGCAGTCGGGCTTCCGCCTGGCTACCCGTGCCGGTATCTCGATCGCCATCGACGATATGCTGGTGCCGCCGCAGAAGGAAAAGATCATCGCCGAGGCCTCGGCCAAGGTGAAGGAATACGACAAGCAGTACATGTCGGGTCTGGTGACCGACCAGGAACGCTACAACAACGTCGTTGACATCTGGGGCGCCGCCGGCGACCAGGTGGGCAAGGCGATGATGGAGCAGCTCCAGCACGAGGACGTGGTCGACCGCGAAGGCAAGACCGTGAAGCAAGAGTCGTTCAACTCCATCTATATGATGGCCGACTCGGGTGCACGGGGCTCGGCAGCGCAGATCCGCCAGCTGGCCGGTATGCGTGGCCTGATGGCCAAGCCGGACGGCTCGATCATTGAAACGCCGATTACGGCGAACTTCCGTGAAGGCCTGAACGTTCTGCAGTACTTCATCTCGACCCACGGCGCCCGTAAGGGCCTGGCCGATACGGCACTGAAGACCGCGAACTCGGGTTACCTGACCCGTCGTCTGGTCGACGTGACGCAGGATCTGGTCGTGGTGGAGGACGATTGCGGCACCTCCAACGGCGTGGCCATGAAGGCCCTGGTCGAAGGCGGTGAAGTGATCGAAGCCCTGCGCGACCGTATCCTCGGCCGTGTGACCGTGGCCGACGTGGTCAACCCTGAAACCCAGGAGACCGCGATCGAAGCCGGCACGCTGCTGGACGAAGACCTGGTCGAGCTGATCGACAACATCGGCGTGGACGAAGTCAAGGTCCGCACCCCGCTGTCGTGCGACACGCGCTACGGCCTGTGCGGCAAGTGCTATGGCCGCGACCTGGGCCGCGGCGTGCTGGTGAACTCCGGCGAAGCGGTGGGCGTGATTGCCGCTCAGTCGATCGGTGAGCCGGGCACGCAGCTGACCATGCGTACGTTCCACATCGGTGGTGCGGCATCGCGTGCGGCAGTGGCGTCGAGCGTGGAAGCCAAGGCAACCGGTACCGTGCGTTTCACGGCGACCATGCGTTACGTCACCAATGCGAAGGGCGAGCTGATCGTCATCTCGCGTTCGGGCGAGGCGCTGATCACCGACGACCACGGCCGCGAGCGCGAACGCCACAAGATCCCGTACGGCGCCACGCTGCTGGTGCAGGACGGCCAGGCCATCAAGGCTGGCACGCAGCTGGCCACGTGGGATGCGCTGACTCGCCCGATCGTTTCGGAATACACCGGTACGACCAAGTTCGAGAACGTCGAAGAAGGCGTGACCGTCGCCAAGCAGATGGACGAAGTGACGGGCCTGTCGACCCTGGTGGTGATCGACGCCAAGCGCCGCACGGCTGCAACCAAGGGCATCCGCCCGCAGGTCAAGCTGCTCGACGCCAACGGCCAGGAAGTGAAGATCCCGGGCACGGACCACTCCGTGACCATCGGCTTCCAGGTCGGCGCGCTGATTACCGTGAAGGATGGCCAGCAGGTGCACGTGGGTGAAGTGCTCGCGCGTATCCCGACCGAGTCGCAGAAGACCCGCGACATTACCGGTGGTCTGCCGCGAGTGGCCGAGCTGTTCGAAGCGCGTTCGCCGAAGGACGCCGCCGTGCTGGCGGAAGTCACCGGCACGACCTCGTTCGGCAAGGACACCAAGGGCAAGCAGCGCCTGGTCATCACCGACCTGGACGGCAATGCCCACGAGTTCCTGATCGCGAAGGAAAAGCAGGTGCTGGTGCACGACGGCCAGGTGGTGAACAAGGGTGAAATGATCGTGGAAGGTCCGGCGGACCCGCACGACATCCTGCGCCTGAAGGGCATCGAAGAGCTGGCGCACTACATCGTGGACGAAGTCCAGGACGTGTACCGTCTGCAGGGCGTGAAGATCAACGACAAGCATATCGAAGTGATTGTTCGTCAGATGCTGCGCCGCGTGCAGATCGCCGACGTGGGCGACACCAAGTTCATCCCGGGTGAACAGGTGGAGCGTTCGGAACTGCTCGACGAGAACGACCGCGTGATCGCCGAAGGCAAGCGTCCGGCCACGTACGAGAACCTGCTGCTCGGTATCACCAAGGCGTCGCTGTCGACCGACAGCTTCATCTCGGCGGCATCGTTCCAGGAAACCACGCGCGTGCTGACCGAAGCCGCGATCATGGGCAAGACCGACGACCTGCGTGGTCTGAAGGAAAACGTGATCGTCGGCCGTCTGATCCCGGCCGGTACCGGCCTGGCCTACCACCGCGCCCGCAAGGCGCGCGAGGCCTCCGAGCGCGAACGCGCCCAGGCGATCGCCGAAGAAGAGCAGTCGCTCTTCATCGAGCCGGCGCCGGTGGTGCAGGCGACGACCGAAGGCGAAGGCGACAACGCCTGATCGCAGTAAGCTGTTTGCCGCCGCAAGGTGGCCCGAAAGCCCGGCTGATCCAGCCGGGCTTTTTTTCTTTCCGCCCGCAGCCGGCCCTGTCGTGAGAATGTTCGGACTGTTAGCCCGGCGGGCACGGAAGCGGCCCCCTTAGTGGTATGGTTACGGCTTTTCCGGCTTCAGCAATTCCGTTGTCTATGTCGCACGCGCTGGCGATCCTCAAAGATGTGTTCGGCTACCACGCCTTCCGTGGGCGCCAGGCCGAGATCATCGACCACGTTGCGACGGGCGGCGACTGCCTGGTGCTGATGCCGACCGGCGGCGGCAAGTCGCTGTGCTACCAGATCCCGGCGCTGCTGCGCCAGCGTGCCGGCGACGGCGTCGGCATCGTGGTGTCGCCGCTGATCGCGCTGATGCAGGACCAGGTCGCGGCACTGACGGAAGCCGGCGTGCGCGCCGCAGTGCTCAATTCGACGCTGACCGGAGCCGAGGCCTCGGCGGTCGAGCGCGACCTGCTGGCCGGGCGCATCGAGATCCTCTACGTGGCGCCGGAGCGGCTGATGACGCCACGCTTCCAGGACTTGCTCGAGCGCATTCGGGTCGGGCTCTTTGCCATCGACGAAGCGCACTGCGTGTCGCAGTGGGGCCACGACTTCCGCCCCGAGTACATCCAGTTGTCGGTGCTGCACGAGCGCTTCCCGTACGTGCCGCGCATCGCGCTGACGGCAACGGCCGACGCACTCACGCGCAACGAGATCATCGAGCGGCTGGCGCTGGACAACGCCCGCGTCTTCATCTCTAGCTTCGACCGGCCCAATATCCGCTACCGCATCGTCGAGAAGGACAATGCGCGCCAGCAGCTGCTGGCCTTCATCAAGGCCGAGCACACCGCGGCCGACGGCACCCATGACAGCGGCATCGTCTATTGCCTGTCACGCAAGAAGGTGGAGGACACGGCGCAGTGGCTGAGCGGACAGGGCATCAATGCGCTGGGCTACCACGCCGGCATGGATGCCCAGGTGCGCCAGCACCACCAGGCCCGCTTCCGCGAGGAAGAAGGGCTGGTGATGGTGGCGACGATCGCCTTCGGCATGGGTATCGACAAGCCCGACGTGCGCTTTGTCGCCCACCTGGACCTGCCCAAGAGCATGGAAGGCTACTACCAGGAAACCGGGCGCGCCGGCCGCGACGGCCTGCCGGCCAATGCCTGGATGGCCTACGGCCTGGGCGACGTGGTGCAGCAGAAGCGCATGATCGACGAGTCCGAGGCGGACGACGCCTTCAAGCGCGTGTCGTCGTCCAAGCTCGATGCGCTGCTCGGCCTGTGCGAGACCGCAGGCTGCCGGCGCGTGCGCATCCTGGCGTATTTCAACGAGGCCAGCGAACCCTGCGGCAACTGCGACACCTGTCTGGAGCCGCCGGCCACCTGGGACGGCACGCGCGAGGCGCAGATGGCGCTGTCCTGCGTGTACCGCACCGCGCAGGCGAGCCGGGTTCACTTCGGCGCCACCCACCTGATCGACGTGCTGCGCGGCAACAGCTCGGAGAAGATCCGCCAGTGGGGGCACGACAAGGTGTCCACCTTCGGCATCGGCAAGGACCGCTCGGTGCATGAATGGCATACGGTGTTCCGCCAGCTGATCGCCCAGGGTCTGCTGACCATCGACCATGGCGGGCATGGCGCGCTGCTGCTGGGCGAGGACGCGCGCGCGGTGCTCAAGGGCGAGCGCCAGATCATCCTGCGCCGCCAGGCCACCAAGCCGGGCAAGTCCGGCGAGCGTGCCGCACGCGGCACCCGCACCGACCACACCGCGGACATGGACGCAGACATGCTGGCCAACTGGGAGGCGCTGCGCCGCTGGCGCACCGAGGCCGCGCGCGAGCACGGCGTGCCGGCCTATGTCATCTTCCACGATGCAACGCTGGCGGAGCTGGCCCGGACCGCGCCGGGCTCCCTGTCGGCGATGCAGGGCATTCCCGGGATCGGTGCCTCCAAACTGGAGCGCTATGGACAGTCCATCCTGGAAGCGCTCCGCGGGGTCTGACCGAGGGCAGCGTCAGCGCGTCCCGGGTCGGTATACGGCTTGACGGTATACGATTCCCCTGCTAGGATGCCAGATTCGAGTTTTTGGCTTTGGATTTCGCTCGCCCGTCGGAGAAGTGGCCTTTAGGCCGCGGCCGGCAAGCCTTCCGGACTGGGTTCCCATGGACCGGTGGCGGCAGATGCGGGATCCGGGTGCCGGCTCGCGCTCTTTGGCATGCTGTTACCGCACAGTCCCGTCTCCAGAGCGCGTCCGCTCATCTCTCCCGCCCAAAACCCGTAGTTGCCTCTCCATTTCGGTGCATGCCGGTGCGAGGGGCGTTTTTCGTCAAACCAAGCTGGATTGAACAATGCCAACTATCAACCAACTGGTTCGCAAGCCGCGCGTCTCTGAAGTCGTCAAGAGCAAGAGCCCGGCGCTTGAGAACTGCCCCCAGCGCCGTGGCGTGTGCACCCGCGTGTACACCACGACGCCGAAGAAGCCGAACTCGGCACTGCGTAAGGTTGCCAAGGTGCGCCTGACCAACGGTTTCGAAGTGATTTCGTACATCGGCGGTGAAGGCCACAACCTGCAGGAACACTCGGTCGTGCTGATCCGCGGCGGCCGTGTGAAGGATCTGCCGGGTGTGCGTTACCACATCGTCCGTGGCTCGCTCGACCTGCAAGGCGTGAAGGACCGCAAGCAGGCTCGTTCGAAGTACGGCGCGAAGCGTCCGAAGGCAGCCTAAGCTATAGCAGCCTGGGTCGGAAAGACCCGAAGCAACAAACGATAGCCTGTGGCGCGAGTCATGGTGCTGTCACCAGGCGGCGGTACAACGGAGCGCCTTTTTGGCAACCGTGCCGTCGAGTAAGTGGTCACCCGGCGAATTTGCTGTCTATCGCATGCAAGCTAGTTGGTGGCCGGAGAGCGGGAAAAACTGACCACGCTCTCAACTGAATCTAAAGGAAAGAAGATGCCACGTCGTCGTGAAGTCCCCAAGCGGGATGTTCTGCCTGATCCGAAGTTCGGCAACGTTGAAGTTGCCAAGTTCATGAACGTGCTGATGCTGGACGGCAAGAAGTCGGTTGCCGAACGTATCGTCTATGGCGCGTTCGACCAGATCGAAAAGAAGGCAGGCAAGGCCCCCATCGAAGTGTTCTCCGTTGCCATCAACAACGTGAAGCCGGTGGTGGAAGTGAAGAGCCGTCGCGTGGGCGGCGCCAACTATCAGGTTCCGGTCGAAGTCCGTCCGTCGCGTCGTCTGGCATTGGCGATGCGTTGGCTGCGCGAGGCCGCGAAGAAACGCAGCGAGAAGTCGATGGCGCTGCGCCTGGCAGGTGAGCTGCTGGAAGCATCGGAAGGCCGTGGCGGCGCAATGAAGAAGCGTGACGAAGTGCACCGCATGGCCGAAGCCAACAAGGCGTTCTCGCATTTCCGCTTCTAAGCGCGCGATAGCGTTTGTTGGTTGCCGGGCGGGCTGTGTTTTTACACATCTCGCCCGTTTGTGTTAGGGGCGCGGGCCATGAGATGCCGGCGCCTCACGGACGAATAGAGGATTAAAGTGGCTCGTAAGACTCCCATTGAGCGCTACCGCAATATCGGTATCTCGGCTCACATTGACGCGGGTAAAACCACCACGACCGAGCGCATCCTGTTCTACACCGGTGTGAACCACAAGATCGGTGAAGTCCATGATGGCGCGGCCACCATGGACTGGATGGAGCAGGAGCAGGAGCGCGGCATCACCATCACGTCTGCTGCGACCACCGCCTTCTGGAAGGGCATGGCCGGCAACTACCCCGAGCATCGCTTCAACATCATCGACACCCCGGGACACGTGGACTTCACCATCGAGGTGGAGCGTTCCATGCGCGTGCTGGACGGCGCGTGCATGGTGTACTGCGCAGTGGGTGGCGTGCAGCCGCAGTCGGAAACCGTCTGGCGTCAGGCCAACAAGTACAAGGTGCCGCGTCTGGCGTTCGTCAACAAGATGGACCGTACCGGCGCGAACTTCTTCAAGGTCTACGACCAGCTGAAGACCCGCCTGAAGGCCAACCCGGTGCCCGTCGTGGTGCCGATCGGCGCTGAAGACGGCTTCCAGGGCGTCGTCGATCTGCTGGAAATGAAGGCGATCATTTGGGACGAAGCCAGCCAGGGCGTGAAGTTCGAATACCAGGACATCCCGGCCGAGCTGCAAGCCACCGCTGACGAATGGCGCGAGAAGATGGTCGAGTCTGCCGCCGAAGCCAGCGAAGAGCTGATGGAAAAGTACCTGGGCGGCGAAGAGCTGACCCGCGCCGAGATCGTCAAGGCGCTGCGTGACCGTACCATCGCCTGCGAAATCCAGCCGATGCTGTGCGGCACCGCGTTCAAGAACAAGGGCGTGCAGCGCATGCTCGACGCCGTGATCGACTTCCTGCCGTCGCCGGTCGACATTCCGCCGGTTACGGGCACGGACGAGGACGACAGCGAGAAGAAGCTCGAGCGCAAGGCTGACGACAACGAAAAGTTCTCGGCACTGGCGTTCAAGATCATGACCGACCCGTTCGTTGGTCAGCTGATCTTCTTCCGCGTGTACTCGGGCAAGATCAATTCGGGCGACACCGTGTACAACCCGGTCAAGAGCAAGAAGGAACGCCTCGGCCGTATTCTGCAGATGCATGCCAACCAGCGCGAAGAAATCAAGGAAGTGCTGGCCGGCGACATCGCCGCTGCGGTGGGTCTGAAGGACGCCACCACGGGCGACACGCTGTGCGATCCGGCTGCACCGATCGTGCTCGAGCGCATGGTGTTCCCGGAGCCGGTGATCTCGCAGGCTGTCGAGCCGAAGACCAAGGCTGACCAGGAAAAGATGGGCATCGCCCTGAACCGCCTGGCCGCTGAAGATCCGTCGTTCCGCGTGCGTACCGATGAAGAATCGGGTCAGACCATCATTTCGGGCATGGGCGAGCTCCACCTCGAAATTCTGGTCGACCGCATGAAGCGCGAATTTGGCGTGGAAGCCAACATCGGCGCGCCGCAGGTGGCTTACCGCGAAACCATTCGCAAGACGGCTGAAGGCGTCGAGGGCAAGTTCGTCAAGCAGTCGGGCGGCCGCGGCCAGTACGGTCACGCTGTGATCACGCTGGAGCCGCAAGAGCCGGGCAAGGGCTTCGAGTTCATCGACGCCATCAAGGGCGGTGTGATTCCTCGCGAATACATCCCGGCGGTCGAAAAGGGTATCGTCGACACGCTGCCGAACGGCATCCTGGCTGGCTTCCCGGTGGTGGACGTGAAGGTCACGCTGACGTTCGGTTCGTACCACGACGTGGACTCGAACGAAAACGCGTTCCGCATGGCCGGCTCGATGGCTTTCAAGGAAGCCATGCGCAAGGCCAGCCCGGTTCTGCTCGAGCCGATGATGGCCGTGGAAGTGGAAACGCCGGAAGACTACACGGGTACCGTGATGGGCGACCTGTCGTCCCGCCGCGGCATCGTGCAGGGCATGGACGACATGGTGGGCGGCGGCAAGATCATCAAGGCCGAAGTCCCGCTGTCGGAAATGTTCGGTTATTCCACGTCGCTGCGCTCGGCCACGCAAGGCCGCGCCACGTACACCATGGAATTCAAGCACTACGCTGAAGCACCGAAGAACATCGCCGAAGCCGTGATGTCGGCCAAGGGCAAGTAATTGGAAGTTTGCCGCCGCGCCTGCCGGTGCGGCGGCGCGATGAAACAACAAGACTGCATTCCTATCAGGAGTTAAGAAATGGCAAAGGAAAAGTTCGAGCGGACCAAGCCGCACGTGAACGTTGGTACGATTGGTCACGTTGACCATGGCAAGACCACGCTGACCGCAGCGATTGCCACGGTGCTGGCAGCCAAGTTCGGCGGTGCCGCCAAGAAGTACGACGAAATCGACGCAGCGCCGGAAGAAAAGGCACGCGGTATTACCATCAATACCGCCCACGTCGAGTACGAAACGGCCAACCGCCACTACGCGCACGTTGACTGCCCGGGCCACGCTGACTATGTGAAGAACATGATCACGGGTGCCGCCCAGATGGACGGCGCGATCCTGGTTTGCTCGGCTGCTGACGGCCCGATGCCGCAAACGCGTGAGCACATCCTGCTGGCCCGCCAGGTTGGCGTGCCGTACATCATCGTGTTCCTGAACAAGTGCGACATGGTGGACGACGCTGAACTGCTCGAGCTGGTCGAGATGGAAGTTCGCGAGCTGCTGTCGAAGTACGAGTTCCCCGGCGACGACACCCCGATCATCAAGGGTTCGGCCAAGCTGGCGCTGGAAGGCGACAAGGGCGAGCTGGGCGAAGTGGCCATCATGAACCTGGCCGACGCGCTGGACACCTACATCCCGACGCCGGAGCGTGCCGTTG
>NZ_KB944495.1:0-27239 GCF_000389805.1 Cupriavidus sp. GA3-3 | reverse complement strand
GCTGCCTGGCGTACAGGGCCTGCTCCAGGGCATCGAGCACGAAGTCCGTTCGCATCGAACTGCTCACCCGCCAGCCCACGATGCGCCGGGCGAACACGTCAATCACGAAGGCTACGTACAACCAGCCCTGCCAGGTCGAAACATACGTAAAGTCCGAGACCCAGAGTTGATTCGGCCGCTGCGCGCTGAACTGCCTGTTGACGAGGTCCAGTGGACACAGCGCCTTGGCATCGCTGACCGTGGTGCGCACTACTTTGCCACGCACCACGCCTCGCAGGCCATGGCGGCGCATCAGGCGCTCCACGGTGCAGCGGGCCACCGGGACTTCCTCGCGCTGGAGCTGACGCCAGACCTTGTCGGCGCCGTAGACCTGCATGTTGGCTTGCCAAACGCGTTCGATGTGGGGCACCAGCGCCGCATCACGCTTCGCCCGTGCGCTCAACAATGCCGGATCGCGCTTGCTGGCCGCGTAGCGGCGATAGCCCGACGGGGCGATCTGCAGCACCCTGCAGATCGGCTCGACCCCGAGGGTGCCTCGGTACTCGTCGATGAAGTCCCTCAAGACTTGAATCGGCGGTCGAGCTCCGCCTGGGCGAAAAACGCACTGGCCAGCTTCAGGATCTCGTTGGCCTTGCGCAGTTCGCGAACCTCGCGCTCCAAATCCTTGATGCGTTGGGCTTCTGCTGTGGTTGTGCCCGCGCGCTGGCCGCTGTCACGCTCATGCTGGCGAACCCAATTCAACAAGGTCTGCGGAGTACTGCCGATCTTTGCTGCGATCGACACCACGGCAGCCCACTGCGATTCGTGCTCGCCACGATGCTCGAACACCATGCGCACGGCGCGCTCGCGGACCTCGGGGGAAAACTTCACTGGCTTCCTCATGGCTCCATTCTCTCAACGATTGGAGCCTCCTCAAAATCCGGGGCGGTTCATTCGGTCCGAGCGCCAACTGATGGAGCAGACGCAGTACAACCTGCTGTTTCGCTGGTTCATCGGGTTGTCGATGGACGACGCAGTCTGGGTGCCCACGGTCTTCACCAAGAACCGGGCACGCCTGATCCAGCACGATGCGGTGATTGAATTCTTCAACGAGGTGCTGGCCCTTGCACAGAAGAGGAACTGGCTGTCGGGCGAGCACTTCAGCGTGGACGGCACGCACGCTGATTCAGGCGTGGGCAGGCCACAAGAGCTTTGTTCGCAAGGATGGCAGCGACGGCGACGACGATAGTGGCGACTTCAGGGGGCACAAGCGCAGCAACGAGACGCATGAGTCCACGAGCGATCCCGATGCGAAGCTCTATCGCAAAGGCAAGACTGGCAGTGAGCTGCGCTACATGGGCCATACCCTGAGCGACAACCGCCACGGCCTGGTGGTCTGCGCCCTGGTGAGCACCGCCGATGGACTCGCCGAGCGCGAGGCTGCCAAAGTCATGCTCAACGATGCCCGGCAGGTGGCGGACAATCCGGACACCGAAATCACAGTGGGCGCAGACAAGGGCTACGACGCGCAGGAGTTTATTGAGGCCTGCCTGGAGATGAAGGTGACGCCGTATGTGGCGCAAAACATCTCGGGTCGGCGCTCGGCGGTTCCTGATGCCATTGCCCGCAGCGAGGGATATGCCATCTCGCAGCAAAAGCGCAAGCTGATCGAGCAAGGCTTCGGCTGGGTCAAGACGGTTGGGCGCATGCGCCAGGTGATGGTGCGCGGACTGAAGCGAGTCGACCAGATGTTCGTGCTGAGCATGGCCGCCTACAACCTCGTGCGCATGCGTTCGCTGGGACAAATCCGTCCGCAGTTGCAGTAAGCGGGCAAAGAAGGCCGGAAATGGGCGCCCAACAGCCGAAAAACTCGATTCAGGGGCGCGTAGCTTCCGGATTGTGAAATCAAGCAGTGCTTACCTGCACAGGCGGAAAGCATACCGTTTGTGCGGGGAGTACTTCAGCAGCCTGTTAGATCGAACTCGGATGATCGACCCCGCGGTGCAGCCGCGCTTTCAACTGCGCGACTCTTGCATTGCAAGCATGCGATGGGGCATCACTTGCGAAATTCGGATACCCCAAAAAAACAAGGCCCTCTGCTTATGGAGGGCCCTGCTCTGATTGCACTTTCTCGACTTTAGCGCGACAGCCAGCTTGGTTTTTCCAAACTATTGCGCCGCTTTCCAAACAAAATTGTCACGCTACAGCGGATCAGCCAGCGAAATTCTTGCCGGCGAAGTCCCAGTTCACGACATTCCAGAATGCCTCGACGTACTTCGGGCGGGCATTGCGGTAGTCGATGTAGTAGGCGTGTTCCCACACGTCGCAGGTCAGCAGCGCCTTGGCGTCGGTGGTCAGCGGGGTGGCGGCGTTGGAGGTCGAGACCAGGTCCAGCGAGCCGTCGGCCTTCTTGACCAGCCAGGCCCAGCCCGAACCGAAGGTGCCCACGGCGGTCTTGGTGAACTCTTCCTTGAACTTGTCGAACGAGCCCCACTTGGCGTTGATGGCATCAGCCAGCGCGCCGGTCGGCTGGCCGCCGCCGTTGGGCTTCATCGAATCCCAGTAGAAGGTGTGGTTCCACACCTGGGCAGCGTTGTTGAAGATACCGCCCGACGACTTCTTGACGATCTCTTCCAGGGTCGAGTTCTCGAACTCGGTGCCCTTGATGAGGTTGTTCAGGTTGGTGACGTAGGTCTGGTGGTGCTTGTCATGATGGAACTCCAGCGTCTCCTTGGAGATATGCGGAGCCAGGGCATCATGCGCGTACGGGAGCGGGGGGAGCTTGTGTTCCATTGTTCTGTCTCTGTGGGTTGGGGTTGTGGGTCCGGAATTGGCGATTGTAGGGGACTTGCAAGACCCGCGCAAACCGCGGGACAAAGCCCCCTGCTCCGATGTTAGTTTGTCCTGGCAGGGGTTTCCGGGGGGATTTCCGCCCGGCTTGCCTGAGCGTTTCGCGCCCGCCGCGGCATCGCGAATGGGAGGCGTTCCCGGGCCGCGCAGGGGCTCAGAAATCCGGCAGCTTGGCCTGCACGCCGGCAATCGCCAGGTCGGCCACGCCCTCGGCCAGGTGCGCTTCGACCACGCTGCCCGCGCGGATCTCGGCGGGCGAGCGCAGCGCGCGTCCGCGCTGGTCCAGCAGCACCGCATAGCCGCGTTCCAGCGTACGCTGCGGCGCCAGCAACTCAAGCGCGCCGGCGCTGCGCGCCAAGCGCTGGCCGGCGCGCTCGTGCTGGCGCACGGCGGCGGCCTGCAGGCGTTGCCACAGGCGGACCACGTCGGCATGGGCGGCGCTGGCATCGGGACGGCACGCGCTCCAGCGCATCGCCAGCAATTGCTGGCGGTGGCGCTGCGACACCACCGTGTCGCGCAATGCCGAGCGCAAGTGTCGCGCCAGATTGTCGACGCGCGCGCGCCGCTCCTGCAGCTGCGCCTGCGGGCTGCGCACTCGCCGCGCCAGCCAGTCCAGGTGCTGCGCGCGCAGGTCCAGCCCGCGCCGCATGCACTGCGTGAGCGCGTCGCGCGCACGCATCGCCTGTGCCAGCAGGTGCGCGCGATCCGGGCTGACCAGCTCGGCCGCGCCGGTCGGCGTGGGCGCACGCACATCGGCGACAAAGTCGGCGATGGTGAAGTCGGTTTCGTGGCCCACTCCGGAGATGACCGGCAGCGCGCAGCGCGCAATCGCCTGCGCCACCACCTCTTCGTTGAACGACCACAGGTCTTCGATGCTGCCCCCGCCGCGGCACAGGATCAGCACGTCGCACTCGCGCCGCGCGCTGGCCGCATCGAGCATGTCGGCGATCTTCTGCGCCGCCCCCGCGCCCTGCACCGGTACCGGATAGACCAGCACCGGCACATGCGGCGCGCGCCGGCGCAAGGTGGTCAGCACATCGCGCAACGCCGCCGCCTGCAGCGAGGTGACCACGCCGATGGTGCGCGGATGCGCCGGCACCGGGCGCTTGCGCTCCGGCGCGAACAGCCCCGCCTGCGCCAGCTTTTCCTTCAGGCGCAGGAAGGCTTCGTACAGGTTGCCCAGCCCGGCCCGGCGCATTGCCTCCACGCCCAACTGCACCTCGCCGCGCGCCTCATACATGGTGACCACGGCGCGCACCTCCACCGCTTCGCCCTCGCGCGGCTGGAAGTCGACATGCTGGTTGCGCCCGCGGAACATCACGCAGCGGATCTGCGCGCGTGCATCCTTGAGCGAGAAATACCAGTGCCCGCTGGCGGCGCGCGTGAAATTGGAAATCTCGCCGCGCACCCAGGCCAGCGGAAAACTGCGTTCAAGCAGCCTGGCGATTGTGTGGTTCAGCTCACCGACAGGGATGACATCGCGGCCGCCGCGCGGCGCGGTGGAGGAAGGGTCACGCGAAAAATTCGGCAAGTCTGGCATGGCGCACTGGTGGCAAGCGGCGTGAATGGGACATGTCCACAGCATAACCTCTATGTCAAGGGGGTAGCGCTGATGCAGGCGGCCTCCCCCGAAAGGCGCATGGGTTCGTGCAACCCTTTGATTCTTATGAGCTTTACGCGTAAAACAAAAATTAGGCAATATAACCAATTCTCTTTTGCATCAATCACTTACAAAGTGCCCGGCAGGCTTGTTCACAAAGTTATCCACAGCTTCTCTGGATAAAACGGGCCGTAAACCCCACTTTTCCAGCACAAGTGGCCCCAACCCCGCTTGCGGTCCCATGGAAAGCGACCAACCCGGCGCGTGGCGTACCGCAGCGTTGCCGGCCGTCCGCGGCGCAGCGTCCATGCTGCATTTGCACAATTTCTGAGCAGGACTCTGGGAGGCTATAAAAATCAATGGGTTAACCGGCTTCTCCCGGATTTGTCCACAGGCCGTCCACAGTGCTCTCCCTGCGGAATGTGGAAAAATCCGGTTTTTGTCCTGCCTGCCGCCACATCGACCGCGCGCGGCACTGATACACCCGTTTGCCCGTTTTTTAAGCAACCCATGGTGCCACCTTATAAATCAACGACTTAGATGACATCTCAGGCAGCTTTCCACAAGCGCTCCACAATCCTGTCCCGGCGCTGTGTGGAAAGCCGCACCGCAAGGTGCGCCAGCACACCGACGCGCCTCCTCAGGTTGTGGAGAGCGGTGCCTGGCTGCGTGCACCATGCGCCGCAGGGCTTGCGGCGGGCATTTGCACAAAATTTAGGCAGGAACATCTTTGCCCTTATGGATCAATGTGTTAGCACGCTTGTCAGGCGGCTTTCCACAATCGATCCACAACACTGTCCCGCTTTGCTGTGGAAATGGACCGGCACGAGCGATGCGTGGCCGAGACAGCGCCGGGTGCCGTCTTGCCGTGCGACAGGGCGCAGGTTAGAGTGGCGCCTGATTTTTCAGAGCAATGCCGGAGCGCGCGCCGCCAGCGGCCAGACGCGCATCAAGGCATGCCGTCCAGGTGGTTTGGGGTTTTGTTATTCGGTTGTCGATCCCGGGGGTCCAATTGTTTTCCATCATTCAAGCGGCCGGCTGGCCGATCTGGCCGCTGTTGCTCGCCTCGGTCATCGCGCTGGCGCTGATCGTCGAACGTTTTCTTACCCTCAAGCGCAGCAGGGTCCTGCCCGCCAGGCTCTATGAAGAGGCGCTGGCGGCCGCGCAGCAGCGCCGCGCCACGCCGGAAGTGGTCAACACGCTTGAGCAGAACTCGCCGCTGGGCCGGGTGCTGGCCGCCGGGCTGCGCCACGTGGTGCTGCAGCCGCACACCTCGCGCGATGCCGCCAAGGACGTGGTGGAGGAAGCCGGCCGCGTGGTCGCGCATGAGCTCGAGCGCTACCTGAACGCGCTCGGCACGATCGCCTCGGTGGCGCCGCTGATGGGCCTGCTGGGCACGGTGATCGGCATGATCGAGATCTTCGGCAGCCAGGGCGGCACCGGCGCCAGCCCTGAACAGCTGGCGCACGGCATCTCGGTGGCGCTGTACAACACCGCCTTCGGCCTGATCGTGGCAATCCCGGCGCTGATCTTCTGGCGCTACTTCCGCCGGCGCGTGGATGACTACGTGGCCGAGCTGGAATTCCGCGCCACGTCGTTCCTCGACGCGATCCTGCCGCAGCGCCGCGCCTGATCGCCGAACGGAACGAACGCCATGCACTTCCGTTCCCGCCAGCGGCGCGAAGAGCCGGAGATCAACCTGATCCCGCTGATCGACGTGCTGCTCGTGATCCTGATCTTCCTGATGATCACGACCACCTACTCGCGCTTTACCGAGCTGCAGATCCAGCTGCCCACCGCCGACGCCGAGCGCGCCCAGCAGCGGCCGCAGGAGATCGTGGTGTCGGTGTCATCGCGCGGGGTCTACTCCGTCAACAGGCAGGTGATGGAGCAGAAGGACGTCACCAGCCTGGCCGACCAGTTGCGCGCCGCCTCGGGCACCAGTGCCGGCGGCCAGCCGCCGGTGGTGATCGTCAATGCCGACGCGCAGGCCAGCCACCAGGCCGTGATCAACGTGATGGAGGCCGCGCGGCTGGCCGGGCTGTCGCGCCTGACCTTCGCCACGCAGAGCGCGCAGCCGCGCTGACCCCGGGCGCCGTGGCGCATGCGGCCGGCGGGCTTGCCGCATGCGCTGTGCAATGCCCATAATGGTTGAGCCGCCTGCGCCCCCAGGGAGCGAAGCCGCGGGCGCACTACAATCCCATCCCAACCACCGACTCCACCGCCCGCCGCGCCCATGCCCGTTCCCCGACATGCCCTTGCCGACTTCGTGACCGCCCAGTGGCAACGCCGCGGCTGGTTCGCGTGGGCGATGCTGCCGTTCTCGCTGCTGTTCGGGCTGATCGCGCGGGTGCGCCGCCATGGCTACCAGCGCGGCTGGTTCAAGTCGACGCGGCTGCCGATGCCGGTGGTGGTGGTCGGCAACGTGACCGTGGGCGGCACCGGCAAAACGCCGGCGGTGATCGCGCTGGCACAAGCGCTGACCGAGGCGGGACTGCGCCCCGGCGTGGTGTCGCGCGGCTACGGCGTGGAACTCAAGCACCCGCGCCGCGTGAAGCCGACATCAAAGGCGTCCGACGTAGGCGATGAGCCGCTCCTGATTGCGCGCGCCACCGACGTGCCGGTCTGGGTCTTCCCCGACCGCGCGCTGTGCGCGCAGACCATGCTGGTATCGCACCCGGGCGTCAATGTGCTGCTGCTCGACGATGGCCTGCAGCACTACAAGCTGCAGCGCGACTTCGAGATCGTGATGTTCGACTCGCGCATGGGCGGCAACGGCCTGCTGCTGCCGGCCGGCCCGCTGCGCGAGCCGCTTTCGCGCCCGCGCGACGCGACCCTGATCAACGACCCCAACTTCCGCGCCACGCCCGACCGCCCCGGCATGTACGGCATGCGGCTGGAGCTGGACGATGCCTGGCAGCTGGCCGACCCCACCATGGCGCGGCCGGTCAGCGCCTTTGCCGGCCGGCGCGTGCTGGCCGCGGCCGGCATCGGCAACCCCGAGCGCTTCTTCGCCAGCCTGCGCGGCGCGGGCCTGACACCGAAGACGCTGCCGCTGCCGGACCACTATGACTTTGTCGCCGACCCGTTCGTCGACCATCCCGACGCGCTCGACGCCGACGTGATCCTGATCACCGAGAAGGATGCCGTAAAATGCGAGCGCTTCGACGACCCCCGCATCTGGGTCGTCCCCACCAGGCCCGTGATCGATGCCGGCCTGATCGAAAAAATCCGCCGCGCCGTGCTGGCGCAAATCAAACCCGCGCCGACCGCGCCGGCAACCACGCCCGGCGCCGCAGGGCGCAACGAGGAACACCGAGATGGACAACCGGCTGCTTGAAATCCTGGTCTGCCCGCTGTGCAAGGGCAAGCTGGAATACGACCGCGCCGCGCAGGAGCTGATCTGCCACGCCGACAAGCTGGCGTACCCGATCCGCGACGGCATCCCCGTGATGCTGGCCGACGAGGCCCGCCAGTCGGTGCCGGGCCGCGCGGTCAACCCGGACGGCCCTGCCTCCGGCAACTGAGTGCGCGCCATGACCGTCCCGGCGTTCACTGTTGTCATTCCCGCGCGGCTCGCTTCGACGCGCCTGCCTGACAAGCCCCTGGCCGATATCGGCGGGCGTCCGATGATCGTGCGCGTGGCCGAACGCGCGCATGCGTCGTCGGCGCAGCGCACCGTGGTCGCCACCGATGCGCCCGCGGTGGCGCAGGCCTGCGCCGCGCACGGCATCGAAGCCGTGCTGACCCGCGCCGACCACCCTTCCGGCACCGACCGCCTGTCTGAAGTGGCCGCCCAGCTGGGGCTGGCCGACGACGCCATCGTGGTCAATGTGCAGGGCGACGAGCCGCTGATCGAACCGTCGCTGATCGACGAGGTGGCGCTGCACCTGGCGCACCACGCCGACTGCGCCATCGCCACCGCGGCGCATCCGCTGCAGGACATCGCCGAAGTCTTCAATCCCAATGTGGTCAAGGTGGTATGCGACGCCGCCGGCCGCGCACTGTACTTCTCGCGCGCACCGATCCCGTGGGCGCGCGATGCCTGGTCGGGCGTGCCGGCCGTGCCCGCGGCGCTGGCACAAGTGCCGCTGCCCGGCATGCCGGTGCTGCGCCATATCGGGCTGTACGCCTATCGGGCGGGCTTCCTGCGCCGCTTCCCGACGCTGGCGGCGGCGCCGCTGGAGCAGACCGAGGCGCTGGAGCAACTGCGCGCCATGTGGCATGGCGAGCGCATTGCGGTGCTGCAGACCAGCGCCGCGCCGGCCCCCGGGGTCGACACCCCGGCCGACCTGGAACGGGTGCGCGCGCTGTGGGCGCAGTCGATGGCCCAGGAAGGGCCCTGACCAAACCGCCGGAAAGTGACCCGCGCGGGCGCCTGCCCGCTCAGGTTCATACAGCTGCAACCTGAACCAGGGGGCGGATTTCGGGCCGATTTGGCGCCGCCTCATGGCATAATGCTTGCCGATACAGAGCCGCCCGGCCGGCATGCGCAAGCGTGCCTCCGGCCAAGGCTCGGTGGGGAGATAAAGATAGAGCCCGTCCGGTGTGCCGCGCCGCCATCCCCCTGGCAGCCGCCGCCGGCCGTATGCGTGGGTACGCCTGAGCAGTGCCCGCGCTGAACGCAGTCAGAACGCATCAGGACCGCAGTAAGTCCTGCGTCAAGTTACGGCGTTACCCTCCTTCTGATCTCCCGCCATACAGATTAAAAACTCTGAGGACCCGTAAATGCGTTTGATCCTGTTGGGTGCGCCCGGCGCCGGCAAAGGCACGCAAGCCAAGTTCATCTGCGAGAAGTTCGGCATTCCGCAAATCTCCACGGGCGACATGCTGCGCGCCGCGGTAAAGGCCGGCACCCCGCTGGGCGTAGAAGCCAAGAAGGTCATGGACGCGGGCGGACTGGTGTCGGACGACATCATCATCGGCCTGGTGAAAGACCGCCTCAAGGAAGACGACTGCAAGAACGGCTACCTGTTCGACGGCTTCCCGCGCACCATTCCGCAGGCCGAGGCGATGAAGGAAGCGGGCGTGGCAATCGACTACGTGCTGGAAATCGACGTGCCGTTCGACGCCATCATCGAGCGCATGAGCGGCCGCCGCGTGCACGTGGCCTCGGGCCGCACCTACCACGTCAAGTACAACCCGCCCAAGACCGAGGGCGTGGACGACGAGACCGGCGAGGCGCTGATCCAGCGTGACGATGACAAGGAAGAGACGGTCAAGAAGCGTCTTGATGTCTATTCGCAGCAGACGCGTCCGCTGGTGGATTACTACTCGGAGTGGGCTGCCAAGGGAGATGCCTCGGCCAAGGTGGCGCCGCCTCAGTATCGGAAGATCCTGGGGGTGGGTAATGTCGATGAGATTACTGCGCGGGTGTTTGAGGCGTTGAAGTAATCGTTTCGACTGCTCAGTTTTATGCGTCATGAAAGCGGCCTTTGGGCCGCTTTTGTTTTGGCGATTGAATGGGGTCGCGCCTGGCAGGGATGGTTTCTGGCTTGGCGCCTAGCAAACCCACCCCTTGCACATCCCCCACCACCCCGTAAAATACCGCCAACGAATTGACGTTTACGTAAACGGCAACAAATACCCAATCCAAGGAGACAAGCCCAAATGCAAATCCAAGGCAACGTATTCATCGTCACCGGCGGCGCCTCGGGCCTGGGTGCAGGCACCGCCCGCATGCTGGACGAAGCCGGCGCCAGGGTCGTGATCGCCGACCTGAACGAGTCCGCCGGCCAGGCACTGGCGACTGAACTGGGCGGCCAGTTCGTCCGCTGTGACGTCACCTCCGAAGCCGACGGCCAGGCCGTGGTAGCGGCCGCCCAGGCACTGGGCCGGCTCTCCGGCATCGTCAACTGCGCCGGCATCGCCACCGCCAACAAGACCGTCGGCAAGAACGGCCCGCATCCGCTGGAAGCCTTCGACAAGACCATCCGCATCAACCTGGTCGGCACCTTCAACATGATCCGCCTGGCCGCCGCGGCCATGGTGCAAAACACCCCCGACAGCGAAGGCGAGCGCGGCGTGATCATCAATACTGCCTCGGTGGCGGCCTTTGACGGCCAGATCGGACAGGCCGCCTATGCCGCATCCAAGGGCGGCGTGGTGGCGATGACGCTGGCGATCGCGCGCGACCTGTCGCGCGACGGCGTGCGCTGCATGACCATCGCCCCCGGCATCTTCGAAACGCCGATGCTGCTGGGCATGCCGCAGGAAGTGCAGGACGCGCTCGGCAGGATGGTGCCGTTCCCGCCGCGCCTGGGCCGCCCGGCTGAATACGCCAAGCTGGCCCGCTCGATCATCGAGAACACCATGCTCAATGGCGAAGTAATCCGCCTGGACGGCGCGATCCGGATGCAGCCCAAGTAAAGCCCCGGCGCTGCCCGCTCAGCCGGGCAGCAGCATTACCAGCATCAAACCGGGCGCCGCCGCCGGCACCAGCGTCAGCTGCTCGAACTGCAGCGCGCCCTGCTGCGGATGGTGAAAGCCGCGGCGGCCGCCCTCGCGGTCTTCCACGTCCTGCGACAACCAGGCATCGCGGAAGGCCGCGCTCTCAGCCATCAGCCCCTCGATCAACGTACGCGTCGGCGCCTCGTCCGCATGGCGGATGCTGTGCGCGCGGAATTCCGCCACCAGCCGTGCCGCGCGGTGCGGCCAGTCTTCCACCAGCGCCATCAGCCCCGGCGACACGAACATCGCGCGCAGCAGGTTGCGCTCGGCGCTGGCGGCATCGAGCCAGCCGATAAACAGGTCCGCGGCGGCGTCGTTCCAGGCCAGCGCGGTCCATTGCCGGTCGAGCAGGTAGGCCGGCCCGCCGATGGCATGCACGCTGGCCAGCACCACCGGCGGCACGGTTTCGTCCGCGGCCTGCTGCGGGTCGCGGCGGCCCGCCAGTTCGAACAGGTAGGCGCGCTCGGCGCGCGACAGCCGCAGCGCGGCAGCCAGGCTGGCCAGCGCGCGTGCCGACAGCGATACCGGCCGCCCCTGCTCCAGCCACGTCACCCAGGTCGCGCTCAAGCCCGCCAGTTGCGCGACTTCCTCGCGGCGCAGGCCGGGGGTGCGGCGGCGCCGGCCCGGTGCGAGCCCGACATCGGCCGGCGCCAGCCGTTCACGGTGCGCACGCAGGAAAGCGCCCAGCACGGATTCGCGCGACGATGGCGATGCAGACGGGACAACAGCGGGATCGGCAGACAAGGGCATGACAGGCTGGTGCCGCTTATACCAGGATAAATCGGTAACTTGTACCGGGAAAACTGCCCGCCTACAGTATGCCGAACCCGCCTCGCGGGCAAGTCCCCTCCCCCAACAAAGAAGGCCGCCCGCCGACCTGGGCGTGGCCCAAGGAGCCCAGCACCATGCAACAGCAGGAACTCGTCGCCGCCCAGTTCGGCGCCACCGCCAGCGCCTACCTCACCAGCGCCGTCCACGCCAGCGGCGCGGACCTGCAGCAACTGAAAGACGAACTGGCCGCGCTGATCCCCGCAGCCAGCCGCCCGCGCAGCCGCGTGCTGGACCTGGGCTGCGGCGCGGGCCATGCCAGCTTCGCCGCGGCAGCGATTGCGGGCGAAGTGACGGCTTACGATCTGTCGGCGGACATGCTGGCTGTGGTCGAGGCCGCGGCGCGCGAGCGCGGGCTGGCCAATATCCGCACGCGCCAGGGCGCTGCCGAGCAGCTGCCGTTCGACGATGCCAGCTTCTGCGCGGTGGTCTCGCGCATGAGCGCGCACCACTGGCGCGACGTCCCGTCGGCACTGGCCGAGATCCGGCGGGTGCTCAAGCCCGGCGGCAAAGTGGTGCTGATCGATATTGCCGGTGCGCCGGATCCGCTGCGCGATACCTGGCTGCAATCGGTGGAACTGCTGCGCGATCCCTCGCACGTGCGCGATTACACGCCGGCGGGGTGGCAGTCGATGTTCGAGGCGGCAGGCTTTGGCGCCGATGGCATCGCCGTATCGGACATCTGGCGCATCGGCATCGAGTTCGACAGCTGGGTCAGGCGCATGCGCACCGCGCCGGTGGCCGTGGAGGCCATCCGCCACCTGTGGCAGATGGCGCCTGCGGAAGTGCGCGCGCACTATCGCGTACAGGCCGACGGCAGCTTTGAACTGGAAGCGGTGATGGTCACCGCGCGTTGACAGAGTGTGACCGGGTCAGGCCGCGGCGCTCATTGCGGGCGCCTCGGCGCGCACGGTCAGGCGGCGCACCAGGTCCCACACCGCCGCCGCGGCCGGCGACAGTGAACGGTCCTCGCGCCGGACCATGACGATGCTGCGCTCCTCGCACGGCACCAGCGGGCGCCACACCAGCGGCGACGCCGCCGGCAGCGGCAGCGAGAACGACGGCAGCACCGATGCGCCGATGCCGGCCTCGACCATGCCGAACACGCTCGCCGAGTGGCCCAGCTCCTGCACCACCAGCGGCACCACGCCATGCCGGCCGAACACGCGGTCGATCAGCGGCCGGCTGCCGGAGGCAAAGTCCAGCAGCACCAGTTGCATCCCATGCAGCGCCGCCCATGGCACCGAAGGCGACTGCGCCAGCGGATGGTCGCGCCGGCAGACAAAGCAGAACGGGTCGGTCGCCACCGGCTCCACCACCAGCCCGTCGCGCACCAGCGGATCGATCAGCACGCCAAAGTCCACGGCGCCGGCGCGCACCTGCTCCAGGCCGTCGGCCTGCACGTTGTCACGCACGGTCAGGCGGATCTCGGGGTACTGGGCGGCGCAGGCGGCCACGTACAGCGGCATCAGCCGGGCCGAGATCGTCGGCGCACCAGCTATCACTACGCGACCGCGATAGCGTTCACCAAGCTGGCGCGTCTCTTCCAGCGTGTCGTCGAGCTGCCCGAGCAGCCGCTCCAGCGCTGGCGCCAGCGCGTGGCCGGCCTCGGTCAGCACCACCTCGCGCGTGGTGCGGTCCAGCAGGCGCACGCCAAGTGCCTCTTCCAGCTCAGCCACGCCGCGGCTGACCGCAGGCTGGGTCAGGCCGACCACATCGGCGGCCCGGCTGAAGCCGCCGGTATTGGCCACGGCCAGGAAGACGCGCAACTGGCGCAGTGTGTAATTCATGCAACGGCCGGATAAATAGATTCTATAAATGAATTTGCATTCTAGACTTGGCTGGCGTCCAATACTAGGCAAAACCCTAACATTGCAGGATCCACCCGCAGTCATGTCTCGTATTGTCCGCAAGCTCAAGAAACTCTATGACCTGATCGACGGCTTCGTTCTCGTCATGTTGACGGCCATCGCCATTGCGCTGGCCGCCCCTGAAATCGGCGCCGGCGACGGCCCGCTGCACCTGGGCGTGGTGACCAGCCTGGGCGTGGCGCTGGTGTTCTTCCTGCACGGCGCGGCGCTCTCGCGCGATAAGCTGGTGTCGGGTGCCAAGCACTGGCGCCTGCATGTGTTCGTGCAGACCTTCACCTACGTGGTGTTCCCGGTGGTGGGCGTGCTGCTGATGCTGTCGCTGCGCAATACGCTGCCGCCGGACCTGCTGCTGGGCGTGTTCTTCCTGTGCGCGCTGCCGTCGACGGTATCGTCGTCGGTGGCCATGACCTCGATGGCGCGCGGCAATGTGTCCGGAGCGATCTTCAACGCCACCATCTCGGGCCTGATCGGCATGCTGGTCACGCCGCTGCTGATGGGGCTGGTGATCAGCGCCAGCGGCGCCTCGATGCCGCTGGGCAAGGCGCTCACCGGCGTGGCGCTGCAACTGCTGCTGCCGTTCGCGCTGGGGCAGATGCTGCGTCCGCTGATCGGCAGCTGGCTGGCGAAAAAGAAGCACATCACCAACAAGATCGACCGCGGCGTGATCGTGCTGATCGTCTATTCCTCATTCTGCGATGCCACCGCCCAGGGCCTGTGGCACCAGTACCAGTGGCAGACCATCGGCGCAGTGATGCTGATCGCCGCGGTGCTGCTGTTCGTGGTGCTGGGCTTTACCACGCTGACCGCGCGCCGCCTTGGCTTCTCTGTCGAGGACGAGATCACGGCGGTGTTCTGCGGCTCCAAGAAGAGCCTGGCCAACGGCATCCCGATGGCCAAGATCCTGTTTGCCGGCCATCCGGCGCTGGGCCTGCTGGTGCTGCCGCTGATGGTCTATCACCAGCTGCAGCTGATCGTGTGCTCGGTGATCGCGTCGCGCTATGCCGACCGCGATGCCTTGCAGGAGGACCAGGCCGCGGCGCGGGCCTGAGGCACGCAGCCATGAAAAAACCGGGGCATGCCCCGGTTTTTTTGTGCCCGCCAGACTCACACTGACGGATTCTTCGACAGCGGCGGATTGCGCGCGAAGTACGACCGGATCCCCTTCAGGATGGCATTGGCCAGCTGCTCCTGGTGCGCGTTATCGTTGAGCTTGCGCTCTTCTTCCGGATTGCTGATAAAGGCCGTCTCGATCAGGATCGACGGGATATCCGGCGCCTTCAGCACCGCAAACCCGGCCTGCTCGACGCTGCCCTTGTGCAGCTTGTTGATGCCGCCGATCTCGCCCAGCACGGCCTTGCCGACCTGCAGGCTGTCATTGATCTGCGCGGTGGTGGACAGGTCCAGCAGCACGCGCGCCACCTGCGCATCCTTGTTGCCCATGTTGGCGCCGCCGATCAGGTCGGAAGCGTTTTCCTTGTTGGCCAGCCAGCGAGCCGCGGTACTGGAGGCGCCGCGCTCGGACAGCGCGAACACTGACGCGCCGCGTGCCTCGGGCGACAGGAAGGCATCGGCGTGGATCGATACGAACAGGTCGGCCTGCACCCGGCGCGCCTTCTGCACGCGCACGTTCAGCGGCACGAAGAAGTCGGCGTCGCGCGTCATCATCGCGCGCATATTGGGCTGGGCATCGATCTTGGCGCGCAGGCGGTGCGCGATCTGCAGCACCACGTCTTTCTCGCGCGAGCCGGCGGCGCCGATCGCGCCCGGGTCTTCGCCGCCATGGCCGGGATCGATCGCCACGGTCAGCAGGCGGCGCATCTTGAAGGGCCGTTCGGCGGTGGGATTGTCGCGTGCGACCGGCGGCACCACCGGGGCATTGGGGCTCGGCACCGGCGGTGCCGACGGCCTGGGCCGGGCCGAGGCCACCGGCGGCGGCAACGGCGCGGTGGTGGGCGGCACCTCGCCCTTCTCGTCGAAGCGGCGCACCAGCGCGCCGATCGCGTCTTCCTCGGCACCGGCCGGCGCGCCGGCGATGCCATCGTTGCCCGGCGCCGGGTCCGAGGTGGCGAAGCGGCGCTGCTTTTCCTCGGTGTCGCGCACCAGCTTCCACAGCGGATCGGGCGGATTGACCGGGTACAGGTCGAACACCAGGCGGTTGCGGTAGCTGCCGATCGGCGCCAGCGTGAACACCTGCGGCGCCACGTTTTCCTTCAGGTCGAACACCATGCGGACCACGCGCGGGCGGTTCTGGCCGACGCGCACGGTCTGGATATAGGGGTCGTTCGGGGTGATCTTGGCCACCAGCTCGCGCAGCGTGGGCGACAGGTCCAGGCCGTCGATGTCCACCACCAGCCGGTCGGGGTCGCGGATCATCTGGTGCACGGCGGCCAGCGGGGAATCGGATTCGATGGTGACGCGGGTGTAGTCCTCGGCGGGCCACACGCGCACCGCGACGATGCCGGCGCCAAACGCGATCTGCGGGCCGGCCAGGGTCAGCACGGCCGTGCCCGCGCCCAGCTTCAGTGCCTGCGCCATCCATTTGCGGCGCGCCTGCAGCAGGCCGTCGGGTCCATCGGGGCGGTCGGTGGCAAGTCGCTTGATCAGCATGCGTTCAGCAGGGTAAGTCCAGTGTGAGTATAGGCGCGCATCGTCGCGATCCGCCGCTCGCCGGCATCATCCGCCCCGGCCATGTCCGATTGGAGCAACATGTGGAGATCCGGTTCCCCAAGCAGGCGGCCGGCCTTTTCCGGCCACTCGACCAGGTTGAAGGCCGGTTCGGCGAAGCAGTCGCGAAAACCCGCGTCGATCCACTCTTCGGGATCGGCAAAGCGGTACAGGTCGAAGTGGTAGACGGTCAGCGGCGAGCCGTCGGCGCGGGCCACCTCGTAGGGCTCGCACAGCGTGTAGGTGGGGCTGCGGACCTTGCCCGCATGGCCGAGCGCGCGCAGGATCGTGCGCGTCAGCGTGGTCTTGCCGGCGCCCAGGTCGCCGGACAGCTGCACATGCACCGTGCGCGGCGGCATGGCCTGCACGGCGGCGGCCAGCGCGGCGCCCAGGCGCGCGGTGGCGGCTTCGTCGGGCAGCGTCAGGGTGCGTTCTTCGAGCAAGGGCATTGCGTACAATTCAGGGATGATCGACCGAGTCGCCCCAGGGCAGGCAGATGCGCCACCTACCCCCGTTCCCGGCACCGCCGCCCACCTGGCCGCGGGCCCCGGGGAACTTGCGGCACTGGCCGCGTCGATCCGCGCATGGGGCGCGGAACTGGGCTTTGCCTCGGTGCGCATCGCCGATGTCGACCTCAGTCATGCCGAGCCGGGGCTGATGGCGTGGCTGGCGCAGGGCTACCACGGCGACATGGATTATATGGCGAACCACGGCCTGCGGCGCGCCCGGCCGGCCGAACTGGTGCCCGGCACCGTGCGCGCGATCGTGGCGCGGATGCCGTACCTTCCGGCTGCCGGCGCGCAGGCCGGCGCCACCGACTGGCGCCGGCACGAGCTGGCGCGGCTGGACGATCCGGCCACGGCGGTGGTGTCGCTGTATGCGCGCGGCCGCGATTATCACAAGGTGCTGCGCAGCCGTTTGCAGCAGCTGGCCAGCCGGATCGAGGCCGAAATCGGAAAATTCGGCTACCGCGTCTTTACCGATTCCGCACCCGTCATGGAAGTGGCGCTGGCCAGCCAGGGCGGGCTCGGCTGGCGCGGCAAGCATACGCTGCTGCTGGACCGCGACGGCGGCTCGATGTTCTTCCTGGGCGAGATCCTGGTCGACATCCCGCTGCCGGCCGACGCCCCCGAGTCCGGCCACTGCGGCAACTGCCACCGCTGCCTGGACATCTGCCCCACGCGCGCCATCGTGGCGCCGTACCGGCTGGACGCGCGCCGCTGCATCTCCTACCTGACCATCGAGCACAAGGGCCCGATTCCGGTGGAGTTCCGCGCGCCCATGGGCAACCGCGTCTACGGCTGCGACGACTGCCAGCTGGCCTGCCCGTGGAACAAGTTCGCGCATGTGGCCATGGTGCCGGACTTCGACGTGCGCAACGGGCTCGACGCGCCCGACATGGTGGCGCTGTTCCAGTGGACCGAAGCGGAATTCAACCAGCGGCTCGAAGGCAGCCCGATCCGCCGCATCGGCCATGAGCGCTGGCTGCGCAACCTGGCTGTGGGGCTGGGCAACAGCCTGCGCGCGGCGCTGTCGGGCACGCGCGCCGAAGACGCGGCCCTGGCCGCGCGCATCCGCGCAGCACTGCTGGAGCGGCGCGAGAGCGCCACGCCGCTGGTGCGCGAGCATATCGACTGGGCCCTGGCCCAGGGCGGCCCGCCGCCGGACTAGCTGACCAGCGCCAGCCACAGCGGCGTGGTCACGATCGCCGCCACCGTCATCAGCGAAATCGTCGCCGCCACCATCGGCCCGTTGCCGCCCATGCGCACCGCCAGGATATACGCGCTGGAGGCCGTGGGCAGCGAGGCATACAGCACCACGATCTGGTACTGCAGCGCGGTCAGCGGCAGGTGCCGCCCCACCAGCCATGCCACGCACGGCATCGCCAGCAGCTTGACCCCGGTCCACCAGGCCACCGGCCCCGCGGTACCGGTGGCACCGCTCATCTGCAGCCCGGCGCCCACCGTCATCAGCCCCAGCGCGGTCGAGGCCGAGCCCAGCCGGTTCAGCGTCATGCCCAGCACCTCGGGCGCATGCAGCCCCATCAGGTTGGTGAGCAGGCCGCCGGCAGTGGCCAGGATCAGCGGGTTGCGCGCCAGCTCTTTCCACAGCGCGGTCTGGCCGTGCCGCGCCAGCGCCCACACCGCCGCCACGTTGCACAGCGGCACCGTGCAGCCGACGATCACCGCCATCAGCGCCAGCCCCTCGGAGCCGCCCAGGCGCGAGGCCAGCGCCAGCCCGATATAGGAATTGAAGCGGAACGCGGTCTGCAGGCCCGAGGCAAAGCTCAGCGCATCCGGCCGCAACACCCATTTGACGGCGTAGCCGCCGGCCATGCCGGTGGCCATCACCAGCAGCGCCAGCCCCAGCATGGCCGAGGTCGACGAGAAATCCAGCACCGCGGTATTGGTCGACTGCAGCAGCAGCGCCGGGAACAGCACGAAGTAGACCAGGCGCTCCACCCCGCCCCAGAAGGCGCGGTCGAACGGGGTATACCGCACCAGCAGCCAGCCGATGAGGATCAGGCTGAAGTCCGGGACCAGCAGGAGAGCAGAAGACATTTATCGTTGTTTTGGTGGCGGTGGCATGACGCGGCAGCTGCCCTGCGGGCCGTCGCGCGGGATTGCGGCGGCGGTGGCGGGGGGTAGATAACGGCAAAAAACCGTAATGTGCGGACTAGGGCAGATACGGATAGGTATTTTTCCAGATTTAGGCCAGCATGGCATGCCAAGTTGTACGCCTGCCGCCATGTTGTCCCGCACCCGGTCCGCGCCGTCGCGCCCGGACACCCACCTCCGAGCCCCCTTCCGCCCTGGTCTGCACCCGGGCCGCTGCCTGCGCCTGGCCGCCGTGCTGGTGGCGCTGTGCGCCGCCACGGCCGCGGGCGCCGTACCGGTGCCGGCACGCTCGGTGGAAATCGAAGGGATACGTTTTGACGATGCGGCGCGCGTGGGCGGCAAGGAACTGCAGCTCAACGGCACCGCCCTGCGCGCGGGCTTCCTGGCCAAGGGCTACGTGGCCGCCCTGTACCTGCAGGAGAAAGCCCGCAACGCGGCCCTGGTGCTGGGCACGCCCGGCGCAAAGCGGCTACAGTTGCGCATGCTGCGCGAGACCGAACCGCCGGACGTCGTGCGCGCCATCCGCCAGGGTATCCGCAACAACCACAGCGAGCAGCAGATGCAGGGGCTGGTCACGCGGCTGGTACAGTTCGAGCGCACCCTGGGCGAGGTCGGCACCGCGCACAAGGGCGACGTGATCAACCTGGATTTTTCCCCGCAGACGGGGACCGTCATCGCCATCAACGGCACGCCTCGCGGCCGGCCGATCCCCGGCGAAGACTTCTACCAGGCCGTGCTGCGGGTCTTCCTGGGCGAGCGCCCGGTCGACGCCGAGGTCAAGCGCGGGCTGCTGGGCGGCTGACACAATTACGCTGCCGGCGCACGGCCCCACCTGTGGCACGGCGACGGCTTCTTTTCTTCCGGGCGGCACCCTGCCCGGATTTCCTGACGGGAGACATGATCTCATGCAAGCTGGCAAACTCGCACTGACCCTGGCCCTGGCCGCCGCCGCCACCGCGGCGCAGGCCCAGAGCTACCCCACCAAGCCGATCCGACTGATCATTCCGTTCGCACCCGGCGGCACCACCGACATCGTCGGCCGCGGCGCCGCGGACCAGATGAGCCGCATCCTGGGCCAGCCCGTGGTGGTGGAGAACCGCGCCGGCGGGGGCGGTTCGATCGGTGCCGACGCGATCGCCAAGGCCGCGCCGGACGGCTACACCATCGGCATCTCCACGGTCTCGACCATGGCCGTGAACCCGGCCTGCAACCCCAAGCTGTCGTACGACCCGATCAAGGACTTCAAGCCCATCACCAACCTGGCCAACGTGGCCAACGTGATCGCCGTGAACCCGAGCTTCCCGGCCAAGGACTACAAGGAGTTCCTGGCCGTGCTGAAGGCCAACCCGGGCAAGTATTCGTACGCCTCGTCGGGCACCTGCGGCTTCGGCCACATGCTGGGCGAGCAGTTCAAGGTCTCGACCAAGACCTTCATGGTCCATATCCCGTACCGCGGCGCGGGCCCGGCGCTGAACGACGTGCTGGCCGGCCAGGTGCCGATCATGGTGGACAACCTGCCCTCTTCGATCCCCTACATCAAGGCCGGCAAGCTGCGCCCGATCGTGGTGGCCTGGAACAAGCGCCTGGAATCCATGCCCAACGTGCCGACCTTCGGCGAAATGGGCCTGAAGGAGCCGAACGACCCGGCCTGGTACGGCCTGGTGGCGCCGGCCGGCACGCCTGACGACGTCATCAAGAAGCTCAACGAGGCCGCCGTCAAGGCCCTGCAGGACAAGGACTTCCAGCAGCGCCTGCGCACCGCCGGCGCCGAGCCGTCGGGCAACACGCCGGCGCAGCATGCGGCCGAGATCAAGAAGGAATTCGACAAGATGAAGAATCTTGTGAAGGTGCAGAACATCAAGCTGGAGCAATGATCCGGCCGGTGTGACGCCACCCGCAAAGGGCCGCCGCGAGGCGGCCCTTTTTTCTTGCCCGCGCCAAAAAGCACTAAAATCCAGCATTCGCCCCAGCCTGACCGCCATGCCCGCCACCTATGACGCCATCCTCCCCGCCCCCTTCGGCAAGATCGGGGTGCGCACGGACGGCGCGCGCATCCGGGCCATCGTGTACCTTCCCGGGCACGTCGAGGCGCGCGCCCCGGCGGACGCGCTGACGCAACAGCTCGCGGCGCAACTGGAGGCCTACTACGCCAACCCCGACGCCGCCTTCGACCTGCCGCTGGCCCCGGCCGGCAGCGACTTCCAGCAGCGCGTGTGGCAGGCCATCAGCGCGGTGCCGCGCGGCGCGGTGACCACTTATGGCACCATCGCCGAGGCCATCGGCGCGATGCCGCGCGCGGTGGGCCAGGCCTGCGGGCAGAACCCGTTCCCGATCGTGATCCCCTGCCATCGCGTAGTCTCGGCGCGCGGCATCGGCGGGTTCTCGCACCATGCCGAAGACGGCTTCTACCTCGACGTCAAACGCTGGCTGCTGCGCCATGAGGGCGCCATGCTGATATGAGCGGCGCCGCCCAGGCACCTGACATCGCCGCCGCGCCCAGCGACGCCGACGTGGCACTGGTCAGCCGCTTCTGCGACGCGCTGTGGCTGGAAGACGGCCTCTCGCGCAATACCATCGATGCCTACCGGCGCGACCTGACGCTGCTGGCGCGCTGGTTGCAGCATGAGCACCGCGGCGAGTTGCCGGGCGCGGACGACGGCGCGCTGTCGGCCTACTTCAACGCACGCCACACGCAGAGCCGCGCCTCGTCGGCCAACCGTCGCCTGGCGGTGTTCCGCCGTTTCTACCAGTGGGCGCTGCGCGAACACCTGGTCGAAGCCGACCCCTGCCTGCTGCTGCGCCCCGCCAAGCAGCCGCCGCGCTACCCCAAGACCCTGACCGAGTCCCAGGTCGACGCGCTGCTCGAAGCGCCCGACACCGACACGCCGCTGGGGCTGCGCGACCGCACCATGCTGGAACTGATGTACGCCAGCGGGCTGCGCGTGTCGGAGCTCACGCAGATGAAGACCATCGAGATCGGCCTGAACGAAGGCGTGGCGCGCGTGGTCGGCGGCAAGGGCGACAAGGAGCGGCTGGTGCCGTTCGGCCAGCAGGCCGGCGACTGGCTGCGCCGCTACCTGGCCAGTGCGCGCCCCGCGCTGCTGGCCGGGCGCGCCTGCGACGCGCTCTTTGTCACGCAGCGCGGCGAAGGCATGACGCGGCAGGCGTTCTGGCACCTGATCAAGCGCCATGCGCGCGATGCCGGCGTGCACGCGCCGCTGTCGCCGCACACGCTGCGGCACGCCTTTGCCACGCACCTGCTCAACCACGGCGCCGACCTGCGCGTGGTGCAGCTGCTGCTGGGCCACGCCGATATTTCCACCACCCAGATCTATACGCACGTCGCCCGCGAACGCCTGCGCGAGCTGCACCAGCAGCACCATCCGCGCGGCTGAGCAAGCGGGCGGCGACCACTGTCATGAGCAAGACCAGGCACGTATCAGAAACCCCCGCGACGCAGTACCTGCGCAAGCATGGCGTCGCCTTCGGCGAGCATCCGTATGACTATGTCGAGCACGGCGGCACCGGCGAATCGGCGCGCCAGCTGGGCGTTCCCGAGCACGACGTGATCAAGACCCTGATCATGGAAGACGAGCGCGCGCAGCCGCTGGTGGTGCTGATGCACGGCGACTGCTCGGTCTCGACCAAGAACCTGGCGCGCCAGGCCGGCCGCAAGAGCGTGCAGCCGTGCAAGCCCGAGGTGGCGCAGCGCCACAGCGGCTACATGGTGGGCGGCACCTCGCCCTTCGGCACGCGCAAGCGCATGCCGGTCTACGTCGAATCGACCGTGCTGGAGCTGGCGCGCATCTATATCAACGGCGGGCGCCGCGGCTACCTGGTCAGCGTGGACCCGAAGCTGCTGCCCATGCTGGTGGACGCCCAGCCGGTGCAATGCGCACTGCCTGACTGAGAGCCCCCCGCGCAAACCGAGGCAAGCCTCGATGCCAATCCGGGAAGTCACGGACGTAGCGAGGCCCCTGCCGCGCTACAATCGCGCCAGCCTGAAAACACCCCACTACACATGGCCAATCTGCTTTTCGCCCTCGCCGCCTACCTGATCGGCTCCGTTTCCTTCGCTGTGGTCGTCAGCAAGCTGATGGGGCTGCCGGACCCGCACTCCTATGGCTCCGGCAATCCCGGTGCCACCAACGTGCTGCGCACCGGCAACAAGAAGGCCGCCATCCTGACGCTGATCGGCGATGCCCTGAAGGGCTGGCTGGCGGTATGGCTGGCCGCGCGCTTCGGGCCGGCCTACGGGCTGAACGAAACCGGCCTGGCCTTGGTGGCGCTGGCGGTCTTCCTGGGGCACCTGTTCCCGGTGTACCACCGCTTCGCCGGCGGCAAGGGCGTGGCCACCGCGGCCGGCATCCTGCTCGCCATCGACCCGATCCTGGGCCTGGGCACGCTGGCCACGTGGCTGATCATCGCGTTCTTCTTCCGCTACTCGTCGCTGGCGGCACTGGTGGCGGCGATCTTCGCGCCGTTCTTCCATGTGCTGATGAACGGCGTGGATGTGATGACGGGGGCGATCTTCGTGATCAGCGTGCTGCTGATTGCTCGGCACCGGCAGAATATTGCCAAGCTGCTGGCCGGGAAGGAAAGCCGGATCGGGGAGAAAAAGAAGGTCTGAAAACGGCCTGAGGCAGCCCTGACGCCGGCTCAGGCCTCGGCTGCCCCGAACAGCATCTCCACCCGGAACCCGCCACCATCGGCATTCACCAGGTTCAGCTTCCCACCCGCCTGCCGCACCAGCCGGTCCACGATCGCCAGCCCCAGCCCGGAATGCGCATTGCCGCCCCGGGCCGGGTCCAGCCGCACAAAGGGCAGCGTGGCGCGCTCCTTGTCATCCTCGGGAATGCCGGCGCCCTGATCCTCCACCACCAGCAGGTAACCCTCCGGCGTGCGCGCGGTCGCGATGCATACCGGCGGCTTGCCATACGCGTAGGCGTTGTCGACCAGGTTGCCGACGATGCGGTCCAGCTGCGTGGCGATCATGCGGAAGCCCTCGCCCGCGCCCAGCGACAGCACCACCTGGCGCTCCTGCTCGGCCAGCGACGCGGCCAGCTCATTGACGCGCCGGTCCACCGGCACCGGCCGCGCGGTCGACTCGCTGGTCTGCGCGAAGCTCAGGAACTGCTCGACGATGGCCGACATGGACTCGACGTCGCGCGTCACCCCCGCGGCGGCCTTGGGATCGGCCAGCATCTCGGCGCGCAGGCGCAGCCGCGCCAGCGGTGTCTTCAGGTCATGCGCGATGCCGGCCAGCATGGTGTTGCGCTCCTGGTCGATGCGCGCCAGGTCGGCCACCATGCGGTTGAAACGCTCGATCAGCTGACGCAGCTCATGCGGGCCGCGCTCGCGCAGCGGCGGCACGGCGTGCTGACGCGACAGCAGCTCTGCCGCATTGGCCATGTCGCGCACCGGCCGCTGGATCTGCCAGGCGATCAGCACGGCAAAGACGATGGCCACGCCCACCACCAGCATCACGCCAGGCACCAGCCGGTTGTCGGGCGGCGGATTGTGGACCCAGAGGATCGGCATGGCGATCCAGCGGGCGCGGCTGGGCAGCTTGATCCAGATGCGCGGCGTGGTCTCGTCCTCCAGCCGGATCTCGGTGCCCTGCGGCAGCCTGCCGATGAACTGCTCGACCAGCCGGCGCGAGCGCCCGCCCTTGGGCACGACGGCATGCTCTTCGGCGTCGGCCGTGTTGGCCGTCTCCACCAGGCTGGGCAGCTTCGCCGGCGGACGCGCATCGAGCGCGCGCTCGATGCTGTCGAGCTGGAACAGCATCTGCTCGACTGAATAGTCCACCTGCTGCTGGCGGCGGTCCATGCGCAGGATGGCCAGCCATGAGAAATGGCTGATCACAAGCACGGCGGCAATCAGCAGCGCAATGCGGCCGAACAGGGTGTCGATGCGTCGCAACTTCATCGGAAAGCAGGGTCTGGTGGCATGCGGCGCCAGGGGGCGGGCGCCGCGGCCATTATTCGGGGAGTCCCGCGGACATCTCTTCCGCTTCGTCGGGCACGAAGGTATAGCCGCGTCCGCGCACGGTCTGGATATAGCGCGGGCGCTGTGCGTCTTCATCGAGCAGGCGGCGCAGGCGCCAGATCTGCACGTCGATGCCGCGGTCGCTGATGCCGCTGGCGCTGCCGTACATCAGCTCGACGATGCGCTCGCGCGACAGCACTTCGAGCGGATGCATCAGCAGCAGCTTGAGCAGCGCGAACTCGGTATCGCTGATCGACAGCGTCTGGCCGGCACGGCTCAGCGTGCGCTGGCGGAAATTGACGCGGAACGGGCCGAAGGCGACCGATTCGCGGTCCTCGGGCGCGGCCGCGGGGCGTGCCAGCTTGCGGCGCAGCACGGCGTTGATGCGCGCCAGCAGCTCGCGCGGCGAGAACGGCTTGCCGAGGTAGTCGTCGGCGCCGATCTCGAGCCCGACGATGCGGTCGATCTCGTCGCTGCGGGCCGTGAGCAGGATTACGGGGATGTCGTCGTTCTTGGCGCGCAGGTTGCGCAGCGCGGTCAGGCCGTCGACCTTGGGCATCATCAGGTCCAGCACGATCAGCGCCGGGCGCTCGCGCTCCAGGCGCGCCTGCAGGCCGTCGCCGTCATGCATCACCGAGACGGCAAAGCCCTGCTGGGTCAGGTACTCGCGCAGCAGGTCGCGAAGTTCGGGATCGTCGTCGACGACGAGGATCTGGGTAGGCTGGTTCGTTCGCATAGGCACATGATAGTCAGCCCCGGCGCCACACATGCCGGTTTGGCCGGGCGGTTTTGTTTCCGGAGGTTACACCCGGGGCGCTGGTAATCCGCTGTAATAAAAGCGCCGGGCGCCGAAATACGGGCGTCCGGGCCCGCACATTATCCTTGCGGCATGACGTGCCACCGGCGCCGCCGCATTGCGCGCCACACGGCACTTGCCGGCCTGCCGGCCACCCGCGGCGTGCCCCTCCACGCGGCGGGCCGGCGCCCGTGGCGTTGCGGCATACTGCTGCATCGTCACTTGCCAGACCGAACATTGCAGGCGCGCCGCGCGCGCCGCCCCCAGGATTTGCGGACATGTCCAACCCCGAACAAGGCCAGCCTACCCCCTCCCCGACCCCGTCTTCGCCTGCGCCCGAGGGCACTCCGCCGCGGCGCACCGGCCGGCGCCGGCTGATCGCCGGCGTGCTGGTGCTGCTGCTCGCGGGGGGCGCCTGGTACTGGTACGCCCATCGCGGCCAGGCGCCGCAGGAGACGGCCGGGGCTGCAGGCGCGCAGCGGGGCGCCAGCGGCCCGGGCGCGCGGGGTGGCGCCGGCGGCCCCGGCATGCCGCGCTCGCCCGTGGTGGTCGCCACCGTGGCCAAGCGCGATATGGATGTGGTGCTCAACGGCCTGGGCAACGTGACCCCGGTGTCCAACGTCACCGTGCGCGCGCAGGTGTCCGGCCCGCTGCTCAAGGTGCTGTTCAAGGAAGGCCAGATGGTCAAGGCCGGCGACGTGCTGGCCGAGATCGACCCGCGCCCGTTCCAGGCGGCGCTGGACCAGGCCGTGGGCCAGCTCGCGCGCGACCAGGCACTGCTGCAGAACGCCAGGCTCGACCAGCAGCGCTACCGCACCCTGCTGGGCCAGGACTCGATCTCCAAGCAGCAGGTCGATACCCAGGACGCGCTGGTGCGCCAGTACGAGGGCGTGGTCAAGACCGACCAGGGCAATGTCGCCAACGCGCGCCTGCAGCTGGGCTATACCAGGATCGTCGCGCCGGTGTCGGGCCGCATCGGCCTGCGCCAGGTCGACCCCGGCAATATCGTCAATACCAGCGACACCAACGGCATCGCGCTGATCACGCAGATCCAGCCCATCGCCGTGATGTACACCATCCCCGAGGACAACCTGCCCTCGGTGCTGAAGAAGCTCAACGCCGGCGAAGAACTTCCGGTGCAGGCGTGGGACCGCCAGGTGCGCAACCAGCTCGGCGAAGGCACGCTGCTGACCACCGACAACCAGATCGACGCCACCACCGGCACGGTCAAGCTCAAGGCGGTCTTCCCCAACGCCGACGGCATGCTGTTCCCCAACCAGTTCGTCAACGTGCGCACGCGCGTCGATACGCTCAGGGACGCCACCGTGATCCCCGTGGCGGCGATCCAGCGCGGCCAGCAGGGTACCTTCGTCTACACCGTGGATGACAGCAGCAAGGTCAAGGTGCAGGTGGTCACGCTGGGCCCGGGCGACGGCAGCCGCAATGCCGTGCTCAAGGGCCTGGAGCCCGGCCAGCGCGTGGTGGTGGACGGCGCCGACCGCCTCAAGGAAGGCATGACGGTGGAGGCCGTCGACCCGGCCGCGCGCGCCGCCGCGGTGGTGCCGGCCAGCCAGCCGCGCGGGCGCGGCCGC